>NZ_PGFJ01000002.1:1500000-1679212 GCF_002797815.1 Mucilaginibacter auburnensis | reverse complement strand
CGTTGTATTGTACAGGCATGTTGTAACCTGCAAAGGGTACCATTTTGGCGCCCAGTTTTATATGGGTATCAGTTAATGCGGTGTTCTTCATTATAAATATAAACTAAACCGTGGCAAAGGTAACAAAATTGAACTGGTTAGATGGAAAGGGAGTTAGTTAACTCAGAAAGGTGATTGCAGGCACTTGTTGTAAAACTCAACCAGTTTTTGAGTAATAACATCGTTGTCATACTGTTCCTCAATAAGTTTGCGGGCATTAGCGCCTATTTTACGACAATAGTTTTCATCGCTTATACAGCGTTTTATAGCTTTGTAAAATTCGGGCACTGTGTTGGCAATTAATAAATCACGCCCATTTACGTAGTTAATGCCCTCTGCGCCTAACGATGTGGAGATGATGCACTTTTGCATGGCCATGCCCTCTACCATTTTTACCCGCATACCGCCACTGGTTAAAAGCGGAACGATCATGATGGCCTTGCTGTTTACAAATTCCATGGCGTCGTCCACTTCGCCTTGTATAAAAATTTTGCCAAGGGCTTCATAATCGTCAAATACATCGGGGATATCATTGCCGGCTACGTAAAGCCTGGTCATTAGTTCGCCGGTTGCAATTTCTTTATGAAAATTTTCCAGGAACCATTCCATGCCCTCGCGGTTAGGCAACCAATCTAATGATCCAAGAAAAAACAAACTCGGAAACTCGGTTAACCTGGCATTAGGTTGATACTGTTCTAACCTTACGCCCAGCGGCAGCACATTGATTTTTATTGTGATGCCATCGTTAGCCAAAGTTTGCTTGTCTTCGTTGGTAAACACCAAAAGCGCGTCAAACTTATTCAGCACATCCAGCTCATAATTTTTGATGCGCCGGGCATGCATTTTAAGGTAGGCTTTTTTAAAAGGATCAATTTTTTGCTGAGACATGCGGTCCCACAACTGGTTCTCAATGTTGTGCGCGCGGTAGATCAGTCGGGCCCTTGAGTTTTTCCGTACCGCATCAAAGTAAAGTGTAGTTTGAAGACCCTCAAATTGTATAATATCGAAGTTGTTAGTTTTAACCTCGGTTATTAGTAAATGCTCAAAGTCCTCATCAAAATACCGGTCAATGTTAAAAGATGTTTTTTGGAGCAAATTGGCCGCTACCTGCAAAACGGTAACCGTGGTATCTATCCGGTGGATCTTATAATTTAACTTTTCGGCAATGTCATCATCGGGGCGACAATTATCTAAACCTGCTTTGTTGTTGAGTGCTAATAATGATACCTCATGCCCCATGCGCAGCAAACCCCTTATGGTATTACATACCACAATGGAGTACCCGCCATTTTGCGGAAACGGAACACGATGCGCCAGGATAAGTATCTTCAAAATTTAACTCAGGTTTAAACCAAAAATAACCTAAATGCCTTACAGTAACAAGGTAAAGGCAGGCAGTTACACTAATTTGAAGTGAATTTGACTTTTTAAAGAACTTCGGTTTCCGGTTGGGCGGTTATAAGTGATGTAACTTTGAAAGTGCGACGGTGATAGGGAGTATAGCCAATGCTTAACACAGTTCGGCGGTGTTTTATTGTTGGATAGCCTTTATTGCTGTGCCATTCATATTCGGGGTGAAGTGCTGCTATCTCTCTCATATAGTCATCACGATAGGTTTTGGCTAAAATAGAAGCAGCTGCAATGCTCAGGTATTTGCCATCGCCACCTATAATACACTGGTGAGGTATGGTGTGATGCTTGTTAAAGCGATTGCCATCTATCAATAACAATTGCGGCTGCATATGTAATTTTTCAACAGCGCGGTGCATAGCCAAAAACGAAGCATTTAGAATGTTGATCTCGTCTATCTCCAGGTTATCGCATGATGCTACAGCGTATGCAATGGCTTTTTGTTCTATCTCGGTACGAAGGGCGTATCTTAATTCTTCGGTTATTTGCTTGGAATCGTTGAGCAGCGGATGTTCAAAATCATGTGGTAAAATAACGGCGGCGGCAAACACAGGCCCGGCAAGGCAACCTCTGCCGGCCTCATCACAACCGGCCTCAATTAATTCATGCTGAAATCTGGCTAATAACACAGTACAAAAAGACAATATTTGTTTTAACGTTGCAACTAATGTTTTTCACACGTTTTAAACAAAATATAATTTAGAAGATGCGCAACGTCAACATGGTTATGTCGTCAATTGGCTTGCCTTTAAGGTTAAAGTTTAAATGATCTAAAAGTGCCTGGTTAAAGTTGTCCGGATCTTCTTCTCCCCGTGCTATAACAAAATCAAGCAATAGCTCCTCATTCCACTTTTTATCGCCCGATGGCTCAATATCTAATAACCCATCAGTATAATTAAACAATAAGCTTCCGGGTTCAATATCTACTTCTCCCTGGTTTAAAAAAGGTAATTGCTCAAATGCGCCTATCATGGTTGTGCCCAGTTTTAGCGGTACAGCCTCGCCATTACTATAAAGTATAGTTGGATTATGGCCCGAATTGATGTAGTTAAGTTTGCGGGTTGTTTGGTTATATTTTGCTAAAAACAAGGTAATAAAGCGTTCGCCTTTGGTGTTGTCAATCACCTTTTGGTTAAGGCGTTCAACAATATTGGTGAGATCATCTTCTACCGCCGTCCATGCATGCAAGGTTGCCTGAAAATTGGCCATCAATAAGGCGGCCGAAACCCCCTTTCCGGATACGTCAGCAATACACCATAAAAACTCATTTTCATTCAGGCGGATAAAATCAAAATAATCGCCGCCAATGTTTTGGTGAGGTAAATAACGAGCGCCTATTTCAACTGCTGTTTCTTTATGCACCCTTAACGGAATGAGCATATTCTGTACTTCGGCGGCCAGTTCCATTTCGCGTTGTAAACGTTCAGCCTGCAGGCGTTCTTTAAAAAGTTTTTTATTTTCAAGCGCTACCACCACAACATTTACAAGGGTTTGTATAAAGTTAAGGTCGTTGTTGAGCATCTCACCGGAAGTATCAAAATCGCCGATCAGGGCATAGGCAAGCGCTTTGTTTTTATGATATATGGGGATAAAGTAATCGTATTTGCTTAAAACCGGATTAGCATTATTAGCCAATGACTCGGGACTTTTAATTTTGTGCAAGCTGGCGCATGCCTTGCTTAATATGCCGGTTTGTTCAATCTGACCACCATACTTGGATATGCAGGCAAAATTGTTGTCTTTTTCAATCAGGAACCTGAAACGCCCAACATGCAAGTAGCTCTGTAAAATAGCTTCCAACATCTGTATAAGCAGCGGAGTAGAAGTATTTTTGTTAATTGCACGGGTAACCTCCAACAATGAGTTTAACTCCGATTGCCGTTTTAACAATAAACGTATCAGTTCATCTTCGCCTGAATTCTGTTCAATATCCTGCATTTGTAGGTTTATGCGGTGTTGACTAAAATAGATAAAAATATTTTTACACGCGGAGATTTTGCGATTTTATGTCGAAGGCATCACGTAAAGCTACTGTTACAAGATTGAAAGCATAGACAATGAGCATGATAGCTAAACCAGGCACAACAGACAGGTAAGCGGCATCCATAATTATATAACCGTAGTGTTCGCGTATCATACCACCCCAGGTTGGGGTGGGTGGCTGTGCACCAAAGCCTAAAAAACTTAGGCCGGCCTCCAATAATATAGCCGATGCAAAGTTGGATGAAGCCATTACCATAACCGGTCCGCTTATATTGGGTAAAATATGGCGGATAATAATCCGCGTATTACCAAAACCCAATGCTCGCACGGCTTCAATATATTCGGTTTGTTTCAGGCTTATCACTTGCCCGCGCACAAGGCGGGCCACCTCTACCCACATTGACAACCCAACGGCAATGTATATTTGCCACAGGCCCTTGCCTAAGGCAAAGGAAATAGCCAATACTAACAATAAGGCAGGTAAGCTCCACAAAATATTCATCAGCCAGCTTAACACATTGTCAACCCATCCGCCGAAATAACCGGCTAAGGCTCCAATGGTAACACCTACTAATAAACTAATAACCACTGCCATTATTCCAACGGAAAGTGATATGCGGGCCCCTAATATTAATCGGCTTAAAATGTCGCGCCCATATAGATCGCTGCCCAATAAAA
This sequence comes from Mucilaginibacter auburnensis, assembly GCF_002797815.1. Taxonomy (NCBI): domain Bacteria; kingdom Pseudomonadati; phylum Bacteroidota; class Sphingobacteriia; order Sphingobacteriales; family Sphingobacteriaceae; genus Mucilaginibacter; species Mucilaginibacter auburnensis. The sequence goes on along the minus strand of NZ_PGFJ01000002.1, from coordinate 1,675,102 downwards.
AGGTTTTTTGGGTGATGTGGTTATTGATGATTTGATCTGTAAAGCGGGCATTCAACGCTTCGCCTTTGGATAGTTTTTGCCTGCCAATAATTACCCGGTCATTGGTATATATAGGTTTAATACCTTTCACTACCTCAAAAATATTGTATGCCTTTATTTCCGGCTTGTCTTCATCTCCAATGTACTCGTTAACATAGATAGTGTCTTTTACAAACTTGAAACCTGTTATTGGAACAGATGTGTACATGGCCGGCTGACCATACAGCATTTTTGTGAAAAAGCCCACGGTATCAATATTTCCCTCTTTTCTTATTAGCAACAATTTAAAGGTGCTTCCAGGTTTTTTAAGGCTGAGTTGTATGGCCTGGTTGTTGGCAGATGGCGTATCATCTGGCATTATTAAATAACCCAACACAGCTGTAATTGATGCCAATATAATGAAAAGCAACCCTGCCATGGCGAGTTTGTTCTGCTTAAAAGCTTTCCAGGTACGTTGTGAAGGTGTTAACTCTACCAATGGTTGATTATTTTGCCTAAATATCGTTTAATATGCGGCTACAGGCAACTTGTAATTATAAAATTTCAATGCGATGATATGGCGCAAGCGTTGGTTATTACCTCACCATCCGGCCTTTCCAAACGTATTTATTGTTGTTGCTGACCATTCCTATATAAACCAGGTACACAACGTGCGCCGGTGATACCAATAAAATAAGAGGTACCAAAGCAAGCCGTTTAAAAAAATGCATAATTGGAATGAGGAACCAGGTCTCTACCGCGATTTTAAGAGCGAATTGTAAAAGGAAGAGTTGCAATATCTCGGTACTAAATAAACTCAAAACACCGCTAATTAATAACGAAACGTTAAATAGCCAGATGCCTACGGCTAAGGCAACAATTTTTTTGTCTTTATATCGGGTCGATTTGGAAGCCCAACGCCTGCGTTGCTGCAAAAAACCCGACAGGGTATGTTTAGCATGGGTATAAACAACAGCATCTGTAATTTTAGTGAAGCCAATACGGCCTGGGAAGCGTTGAGCTACTTTTTGAAGCAGCAACTCGTCGTCGCCTGAAGCAAGATCATCAATGCCTTTGAAGCCCCCAACTTCGTAAAACACATCCTTACGATAAGCAAGGTTGGCACCGTTGCAGGTTGATGCGCGGCCATTTCCGATAAAAGAAGCGCCTATACCTATCAAGTACGAAAACTCCAGCGTTTGCATTAACTCAAACAATGATCGCTCTTCAAAATAGCTAACCGGAGAGGAGATCATTACCGGATTTTCTGCTTCATAATAACCAACTATAGTAGACAACCACTTGTTACCCATGCGGCAGTCTGCATCGGTTGCCACCATCAGCTCTCCGGTTGAAAGATTTATCGCTTCGCTTATGGCTTTCTTTTTATAAGAGTTAAGCGGCCGGTCTTCATTTAACTGAAGCAGTTTTACACCACGGTCGGCATAGCTGCGGATGATATTGGCAGTGTCATCGGTTGAGTGGTCGTCAACAATTATAATTTCAGTCAGATGCCTGGGGTAATCCTGAGCTAAAATATCGTTAATAGTAAGGTGTATGCTTTCTTCCTCGTTCCGTGCCGCTATTAAAACGGTAACCTTTGTTTCAAAGCCTGACGTATTTACACGTGGACGCTTTAATGCCCACCATCCTTTTATAAGATAGCCCAGTACCAGCAAGTAGAATGCTGTGAGCAGTAAGAAAAAGGTACTAAGCGTTGCGATCAAAAAATTTAATGTTTAAAGTGAATATGGTGCCAATAATAGCCGGAAAAATAAGATTTATTAGCCAGATAGATGCAAAGGCACCTGCTATTGCCATCTCCTGAGTTGTAACATAGGCAAATAAAGTTGTTGCCGTGTAGGTGCGGATAGCCACATCAAATACATCTAAAGATGGAAGCGCTGATTGAATAAACAAAACAATAAACACCATCAAAAACACCTCGTACATGGGTATTTGTGGCACCAGCAAATGAATAACCAGGTAATATTGCAGCGAAAAAATAAAAAATCGACCAAGGCAGAAGTACATAATGGTTACCAGTTCCGCAAAGCTGTACCTGCCCATTATCTCAAAAAAACGATGGAATTTTTTAAGAAAGGGAATACGGTCAAGCAGCCAAACCATCCACCTGATATTGAAGAATAGTATCAGGAAAAAAGCGATTGATGTACAGGCAAAGAAAAATACACTGTTCTGAACAAGTGTATTCAGCTTTAAAAAAGTGTAAGTAAACCATGCAATTGCTATAAAGCCAAGCACATTGGTAATCACCAACTGACCAAAGGCGCCTACACCCATAGCAAACACCCCGTGAATACGCCTGCGCGGGGGCAAATACATTACTCTGCCACCATATTCGCCAAATCTGTTAGGGGTTATAACAGCCCAGGTCAATCCGCAGAAAACACCCTCAATGGCTTGCCAAGGGGTTATATTTGTGAGATTGCGGGTTAAGTATTTCCATTTTAACGCTTCAAGACCCCAATTGGCAGCCATGAGCACAACTACTATAGCCATAATAGTTATAACCCTTTGCTGCGGAATATTACTCACCAGCAATTGAAACTGCTTTAAGTTACTGCCCTTATTTACATATTGGTGAATAATAAAATAAAATGCAAGCGCAAGTATAACAGCCTTTATTGCGAAAGAAACAAACTTCTTGGTGGTTGCGGTCAATTATAGAAATGTTTGTGCAATGTACAATTTAAACAAATAAATGTTTTATTAGTGAAATGGATAGGTGTGTAGATAAAACTAATAGTGATATCTACATTGAAGAATAACAATAGCGTCGCCGTCAATTTTATATACTAACCTATGTTCTAAATTAATCCTGCGCGACCACCACCCCGAAAGACTATGACGCAATGGCTCCGGTTTTCCGTTACCTTCAAATGGAGTCCGCTCTATTTCTTTTATCAGGGAATTTATTTTTTTGAGCGTGGATTTGTCTTTATTTTGCCAGTAGAGGTAATCTTCCCAGGCATCTTCAAGAAAAATGATGCTCATTCTTCAATCAGCTTTCTTGCTTTGCCAAGCCCCTTTTCATAATCTGTAATACCTTTCAATATGCGTGCAGCGTTATTAGGGTTTTTAAGAAGATAAAATGTCTCTTCCATACTTTCATAGTCAGATTTTGAAAGCACCACTACATCTTCGCCTTTTGCATTGGTAACAAATAAAGGAGTGTGATTATTTCTTACTTTATCTAACCACGATTTTAATTGCTGCCGGAAATCGGAATATGTAGTTATCATATTGTTGGGTTTGGGTAAAGATAATAAAGTAATTTTGTTGTACAAAATTTTGTACAATACAATCACAGCCCCATTTCCTTCTTCAAAAACCTGCCGGTAAAGCTATTCTTCACTTTGCATAAACCTTCCGGAGTGCCCTGGTAAAGTATGGTGCCACCGCCTGATCCACCTTCAGGGCCAAGGTCTATAACGTGGTCTGCTACTTTAATAACATCCAGGTTATGCTCAATAACCAAAACAGTGTTGCCTTTATCAACTAACTGATTTAATACACCTAACAATACATTAATATCTTCAAAGTGTAAACCGGTAGTAGGCTCATCCAATATATAGAAGGTGTTTCCAGTGTCTTTTTTGGAAAGCTCGGTGGCAAGTTTTACCCGTTGCGCCTCACCGCCCGACAGGGTGGTTGAGGCTTGACCTAAAGTAATATATCCCAGGCCTACATCCAGCAGTGTTTTTACTTTACGATAGATGGAAGGTATATGCTCAAAAAACGGAACAGCATCTTCAATGCTCAGGTCAAGCACATCGCTGATGGATTTGCCTTTGTAGCGCACTTCTAATGTTTCACGATTGTATCTTCGGCCTGCGCATTCTTCGCAGGGCACCTGCACATCGGGTAAAAAGTTCATTTCAATTACCTTCATACCTGCACCCTGACAGGTTTCGCAACGGCCGCCCTTTACGTTGAAAGAAAAACGTCCTGGCTTGTAACCACGTATCCTTGACTCCGGCAGTGCAACAAACAGGTTTCTGATATCTGAGAAAACGCCTGTATAGGTAGCCGGATTTGACCGTGGTGTACGGCCAATAGGTGTTTGATCGATCTCAATTACCTTATCAATATGCTCCAAACCCTCAATAGTGCCGTAGGGTAACGGGTGCTTCTTTGCTCTAAAGAAATGATGATTTAGTATCGGGTAAAGCGTTTCAGTTATCAAACTTGATTTACCACTGCCGGATACCCCGGTAATGCCTATCAATTTACCCAACGGAAAATCAACATTCACTTTTTTAAGGTTATGCCCTGTCGCTTTTTTCAGCGAAAGTGTTTTGCCATTACCCTCACGACGCTTTTTAGGTACTGCAATTTCACGTTCGCCGTTGATGTATGAAGTGGTAAGCGTATGTTCAGCCATTAATTGAGCGGGTGTGCCTTGCGCAACCACCTGTCCGCCGTGTACGCCGGCTGCCGGCCCCATATCAATAACATGGTCGGCTTCCAGTATCATATCCTTATCGTGTTCAACCACCAACACGGTATTGCCCAGATCGCGCAGGTTTTTAAGGGCGTTAATCAATCGCTCGTTATCCCGTTGATGCAAACCAATACTTGGCTCATCAAGAATATACATCACATTCATTAGTTGCGAACCGATCTGCGTAGCCAGCCTGATGCGTTGCGCCTCACCGCCCGATAATGTTTTTGCAGTACGGTCTAAAGTAAGGTAGCTCAAACCTACATCCAGCAAAAAGCCAATGCGGGCGCGTATCTCTTTTAATATTTCTTTGGCGATAACATTCTGGCGCTCATTAAGGCGCTCTTCCAAACCATTGAACCAATCCTGTAGGGTATTGATATCCATGGTAGATAGTTCAAAAATATTTTTGCCATCTACTTTAAAGTGCAGTGACTCTTTTTTCAAACGGGCACCATCGCAGGTAGGGCAGGTTTTAAGCACGCGATAGTTTTCCATATCGTCCATGCCTTCATCTCCGCGGCGTTCCTGCTGCTCTTCCAGCATGCGGATAATACCTTCAAACGTTATCTGATAACTTTGAACGTTCCATTTATTGTATTCAACAGCAACCGTTAACAGGTCGGGTGCGCCGTTTAAAATGATGTCGAGTTTTTCGCGTTCTATTTTCTCAATAGGGGTTGATAACGAAAAGTCATACTTTTTAGCTAAAGATTTTAACACCTGGAAGATCCAGGTCTCGCGGTATTCTCCCAATGGGGCTAAACCGCCGTTTAAAATACTCAGCTTTGGGTTGGGTATAACCGATGCTTCATCTACCTCAAAAATATAGCCCAAGCCGTTACACTTATCGCAGGCACCATAAGGGGAGTTGAATGAAAATGTATTTGGCTGCGGCTCATCGTATGATATGCCCGAAACCGGGTCCATCAAATATTTACTGAAGTAGTAAACGTTATTGTCTTTATCAGCAATACGGATAATGCCCTTAGCTGTTTTTAAAGCCGATTGTATAGAGTCATAAATGCGTTTGGTGTCGTTGGCATTAACCACCAGGCGGTCAACCACAATATCAATATCGTGTATTTTATAGCGGTCCAACTGCATTTTGGGTTCAACATCAGCTATGGCACCATCTATATAAACCTTTAAATAACCTTGCTTGCGTATTTGCTCAAACAACTCGCGGTAGTGGCCCTTGCGCGCTTTTACCACTGGCGCCATAATGTTTACCGGTTGCCCGTCAAAGCGCTCCATTATGGTTTTGAAGATCTGTTCCTCGCTCATGCGCTCCATCTTCTCACCACTGATGTAAGAGTAAGCTACACCGGCACGGGCGTAAAGCAAACGCATAAAATCGTATATCTCGGTAATAGTGCCAACCGTTGAGCGCGGATTTTTGCTGGTGGTTTTCTGTTCAATGGCAATAACCGGACTCAAGCCCGAAACCTTATCAACATCCGGCCTTTCCATGCCGCCCATAAATTGGCGCGAATAGGCGGAAAAAGTTTCCATATACCGGCGCTGGCCTTCAGCATAAATAGTATCAAACGCCAACGATGATTTGCCGCTGCCGCTTAACCCGGTAATTACAACCAGCTGGTTGCGCGGAAAAGAAACATCAATATTTTTTAAGTTATGAACCCGTGCCCCGTATACCTCAACTTCGCTTTGCTCACCCAGGTCAATGTGTTTATCGCTCATATAAAATAAATGCCGCTAACGGCAAAATGCTAAAATTTTAAGCAAATATAAGCAAAAACATTGCCTTTGTTTTGTGCCCTAAACATTTAACAACTAAACCACAATTTGTTTTTGTGTTAACAATACCGTTATACACCAACTGTTTATTTGCGCAATTAATTAAAAAATAATTAGAATGAGAAAACCTCTACTTGGCGCATTGGCATTAGCTGCTTTAAGCTTTGCTGCTTGCAAAAAAAATAAAATGGAAGTTCCGGATAATACATTTAGCTACCCTGCTATGGTCGAGGCTTCTGATCCGGCTTTGCTAATGACTACTGCTGCCGGTGTAAAAGTATATAACGGTGGTTATGGCTCGGCTTTGGCTGTTGACCCTAATGATCCAACCGCGTTTTATTTGATGACGGACCGCGGGCCAAACGTTGCCGGCACGGCGGTTGCCGGTTCAATACTTTTGGGCAAGCCAGACTTTACTCCGGCTATTGGCAAGTTCAGGTTAAAAGATGGCAAGCTGGTATTGGAGCAGGTTATTGAATTTAAAAATGCTGCGGGTGTTAAACTAAATGGTTTGCCTAATCCGGTGGGTGCCGGTAACACAGGTGAGATACCTTACGACTTAAATAATAATATACTAACCACAAGTGAAGACGGCATAGACTCTGAAGGTTTGGTACGCGCAAGTGATGGTTCTTTTTGGGTAAGCGACGAGTACGGTCCGCATATAGTACATTTTGATGCTACCGGTAAAACTATTGAACGCATCAACCCATTTGGCAGCGGCACCGGCGGTCGTAAAATACCTTTAGTTTTTGCTAAAAGAAGACCCAATCGTGGTATGGAAGGCTTAACCATTACACCTGATGGTAAAACATTGGTAGGCATTATGCAATCGCCAATGTACAATCCAACAAAGGCTGCAGTTGCCAATTCTGTGGTATTGCGCATTTTAACTTTTGATATAGCTACCGGGACAACAAAACAATATGCTTATTTAATGGACAACACCAGCCTAACCGGCTGTAGCGAAATTGTAGCGGTTAACGCCACTACATTTTTAACACTGGAACGAGATGGTAATTTTGCTGGTGCTACCGACAAGCCTGCAACTTTTAAAAAGGTGTTTAAAATTGATGTATCAAACGCTACCGATATTTCTGATGCTGCTAACTCGGCAACCGGTAAATTATATGGCGGCAAAACCGTTGAAGAGTTAAATGATGCAGCAGGCTTAGCAGCAGCCGGTATAACTCCGGTAACCAAAACCCTGGCTGTTGACCTTTTGAAAGATCTGCCGGATGGTGCATATCCCCATGATAAGGCTGAGGGCTTAGCCTTATTGCCGGGCAATATATTGGCCGTATCAAATGATGATGATTTTGGCGTGGTTGATAACGGTTCAAATACCTTCGCTGCCAAAACATTGGCTAACGGCGCTGTTGACCGTAACCGTATTTACTTTATAAAGCTTAAATAATCTATCTTAATACAATTAAAAAGGCGCGACTTATAACAAGCCGCGCCTTTTTTGTGCTCCGTATTTCCGTGATGTATTAGTTATACGTACCGATAAAATTTTTCGGGCTGGTATTTACGTAGGCGTAATACTCAGAGTAACCGTGTTTTTTTGGTTTTTTGATGATCTCTTTCATCGCGATAATGCTATATACATATGCACCTGTTTCGCGGTTAAGTTTCATCATAAAATAGTTGTCTTCGCTTTGTTTGCTAATAGCGCGTTCCAGTTTAACCGAACCGTTGTTATAAGCAGCCGCGGCAAGCGTCCAACTGTTAAACTCGTTATACAGATCTTTTAAATACCTGCATGCGGCAATGGTTGATTTTTCAACGTTTTTACGCTCATCAACCTTTTTGTTAACCCTTAAACCGTAAGTGCGTGCGGTACCCGGCATAAATTGCCACAACCCCGCTGCACCTTTTGGCGATGTGCCTTCTTTCAGACCCGATTCAACCAGTGGCAAATACTTAAAATCTTCGGGAATGCCGTAAGCTTTTAGTATTGGCTCAATTATAGGGAACAATTTTAAGGCTTTGGCGTGCAGAATGTTAGACTGAATGTGTTTGTAGCTATGCTTTTTAAGCGATTTCTGCAGTTTGTTGTAAACAGTGGCATTAACGGGCAGTGCCTCGTTAGCAAAACTGTAACCATTGTCGGCATCTTCTGTTGTATTATTAACAACAAAAGCTGGTACTTCAGTAATAACCGGCTGAGCAATTTTTGGCTCGGGTTTTGTAATGACTGTACTGGCCGTGTTAAGCTTTAAAATGATTAGCAGCACCACTATTACGGAGCACGTAACTAAGTGTTTTTTCATCATTTTTTTTTCGTTTGTAAATGAACTATTTTGTAAATGTTGTTGCAAAGGTACTTTATATAAGGCACATTCTCAAACACTTAAGTTGTGCTTAGTGTTTTGAGAATTTTCAAATAGCTCAAAAATCGCCGTTTAAAGTATTGTAAAGCCGGTTTTTGAACCGCCGAAAAAAAATGAAATTTTACCCTTCTTCGGCTTAAAAAAGGCTATCTTTGTAGCTTCACGCTGCGAAAGCGCAATCAAAAAATCATATGGTATTTAAACGACCAACTAACAGTCGCGACGACAAAAATGGCAGATCATCTAACCGTGATGAAAAGCCAAAAAGATCAACATCGTCAAACCGTGGTAGCTTCTCAAAAAGCACGGACAAATCAAACAACAACGATTCAAAAAAACCATACTCAAGCGGCCCTGCTGCCGAGCGTAGTTCTTTTTCTTCATCAGGAGAAAAGAAAAGCTACGGCCCGCGCAAGCCTTACAGCGGCAGGCCAAGCGGAGACGACGATCGCCCAAAAAGAAGTTTTGGCGGTGAAAGAAGCGAGGGTAAAAGTTTTGAACCACGCAAAAAGCCGTATACAGGCCGCCCTGAAAGCGGAGGAGACGATCGCCCGAAAAGGAGTTTTGGTGGTGAAAGAAGCGATTCAAACAGAAAGCCGTACGGAACCCGTTCAGCCGGAAGTAGTGAGGATAGACCAAAACGAAGCTTTGGCGCTGATAAGGGCGAGAGAAAACGCTTTGAAACGTCATATGAAAAGAAACCTGCCCGTGCAGGTGGCAGCGAGGACAAGCCAAAAAGAGGTGGCTTTGAATCTCGCGGTGGTAAAAAGTTTGACAACGGCAGTTCAAAAAGACCGGCTGCGTTTAAACGCGACGATAACAGGCCGGCGCGTAATGCTGAAGGCGATTACACGGAGCAAAACTTTGATGCTCCTGTTAGAACCATGCGCAGCAAAAAAGCCGGGGAGCCAAAAGAAAAAGATTCAGGCTTGATAAGACTTAACCGTTACATTGCTAACGCGGGTATCTGCTCGCGCCGTAAGGCCGACGAGTTGATAGAAGCGGGCGTTGTTTCTGTTAATGGCGAGGTTATTTCTGAACTTGGTCACAAAGTTGACCCCGCGAAAGACGAGATCCGCTATAATGGCGAAATGCTGCGCCGCGAGAAAAACGTTTACGTTTTATTGAATAAGCCTAAAGACTATATAACCACTACCGACGATCCGCAGGAACGCCGCACCGTTATGCACCTGGTTGAAAAAGCCAGCCGCGAACGTATTTATCCTGTTGGCCGTTTGGACAGAAATACTACCGGTTTGTTATTAATGACCAACGATGGTGACCTGGCCGACAAGCTATCGCATCCGCGTGGCAACGTTACTAAACTTTACCATGTTGAATTAAGTAAAAGCTTAAGCCAGGGTGATTTGAATAAAATAGGTTTTGGTATTGAGCTGGAAGACGGTGTGATTAAACCCGATTCTGTTTCTTATGTTGCGGGTGGTTCAAAACGCGAAATAGGTATACAGATACACAGCGGTAAAAACCGTATTGTACGCCGTATATTTGAGCATTTAGGATATGAAGTGGTTAAGCTTGACCGTGTGGTGTATGCTAACCTTACTAAAAAAGATCTTCCGCGAGGGCGTTGGCGCTATCTGGACGAGAAAGAGATCATCCAGCTAAAGCATCTGATAAAATAATAACTATAGCCTCTGCCAAAGCAGGGGCTATTTTTTTGGTTAATTTTTTACGCTAAAAAAGTTATTGCATCGTTTTTACTAAATTACATCCAATACCTGTTTTAAACCGCACTATGAACAAATTATTAGCGTGCCTGTGTTTTATAATACTGTTACCGGTATTAGTTATGGCACAAAAGAAAGATAAGAATGCCCCGCCAAAGGTTTTTGATCTGTTGATAGGTGGTTATACATCGCCTGATGGCAACAGCGGTATTACAGTTTACCGCTTTTATGCGGAAACCGGCAGGGTATCATTCCTCGGAGAAACAGCTACTTCTAATCCGAGTTATCTGTGCGTATCTCCGGATAGAAAATTTGTATATACCGTGAATGAAGACGCGCAGGGTGGAGTGAGCGCTTTTTCATTCGACTATAATTCAGGCAAGCTTAACTTTATTAATAAACAGTCTTCGGGTGGTGCGCAACCTGCGCATATTACCATTGATAAGGAGGCACGCAACGTTATTGTATCAAATTATGGCGATGGCAAGCTAACTGTGCTTCCCGTTAATAAAGATGGTTCTTTAGCCCCTGCCTCGCAAACCATTACAGACGAAGGTGGCAGCGTGAATCCTGAAAGGCAAAAAGGTCCGCATATACATTCGGCCGTTTTGTCGCCTGATGAAAAGCATTTGCTTTATGCCGACTTAGGTACCGACAAAGTTTATATCAATAAATACAAGGCAGGAAAAACACCTGCTTTAATACCTGAAAGTACGCCTTTTGAACAGGTAAATCCCGGCGATGGGCCCCGTCATATGGAATTTTCTGCGGATGGCAAATTTTTGTACCTCGTTAATGAGATGGGTGCTGCCGTTAACTCTTTTGCGTTTGCTGATGGTAAGTTGAAATTTATTGACAGCGTAAGCATGGTGCCGCCGGGTTTCACCGGCGAAAAAGCCGGAGCAGACATTCATCTTTCTCCTGATGGTAATTATCTGTATGCAACAAACCGGGGTGCGCTTAATGAGCTATTGGTATACGCCACAGACAAAGTTACCGGCAAATTGCGTTTTTTAACACGCTACCATACAGGGCAGGGGCCTCGCAATTTTACAGTTGAGCCCGGAGGGAACTTTTTGATATTGGCAGCACAAAAGTCAAACGAAGTGAGTATTTATAAATTTGACAAGAAAACCGGAGTCTTGATCCCGTTAAATAATACCATTAGTGTATCCTCGCCATCGGTGGTGAAGTTAGTGTCGGCTGAGTAAGTTTATTTATGTATACGTCAGTCAATCCTATTCATTTGTATAATTTTAGTGAGAAGCTAAAACGCATATTAGACACAGAACTTAAGCTGGGGAACAAAATAGGTGGAACTTCTGATGGCTGGCCTTTTGAGGATGGCATTAGTATTCATTTAATGTACACATTCAATCAACGTTATCACTTGTTTCCGGGTGTGGAATATGAAGAAATAGATGATCCGCATTATTGGAAAGCTCAGTATCTGGATAATGATCTGAAGCATTTGCTAACGTGCGGCTTTTCTTAAAAAACATGTTGATTAAGAAATGACTCGATTTCAAAAACTAATTTTTAAGTAGCCACATTCATTACCCTTATTTAACACTTTTTCCCTTCAAAATTCCTATTTTTGCAACCTCTTAAAATTGAGGTAGCTATTTTGATGTACAAGGAATACAAGCAGTTAAATTTATCGCAGACCGGAAAAGAGGTGCTGGACTTTTGGCAGAAGAATAACATCTTCAAAAAAAGTATTGACAGTCGCCCGGCCGGTAATCCATATACTTTTTACGAGGGGCCACCGTCAGCAAACGGTATGCCCGGTATTCACCACGTAATGGCTCGCGCCATAAAGGATATTTTTTGCCGTTACAAAACGCTGAAAGGGTATCGTGTTGAGCGTAAAGGCGGTTGGGATACGCATGGCTTGCCTATTGAGCTGGCGGTTGAAAAATCGTTAGGTATAACCAAAGAAGATATCGGTAAAAAAATAAGCGTACAACAGTATAATGATGCCTGCCGCAAGGAGGTAATGCGTTATACAGACGTATGGAACGACCTTACCGAGAAAATGGGTTACTGGGTTGATCTGGAAGATCCGTACATCACTTACCAAAACGATTACATTGAAACCCTTTGGTGGATACTGAAGGAATTGTATAATAAAGACCTTTTATACAAAGGCTACACTATTCAGCCATATTCGCCAAAATCTGGCACCGGCTTAAGCTCGCACGAGCTGAACCAGCCGGGAACCTATAAAATGGTGAAGGATACTACCATCACCGCGCAGTTTAAAGTAAAGCGTGATGGTGATTCTGAATTTTTATTTGAAGGCGCACATGGTGACGTATTCATTTTGGCCTGGACAACCACTCCATGGACACTGCCATCAAACAGCGCTTTAGCCGTTGGCGAAAAAATAACCTACGCTAAAATAGCCACTTTTAATCCGTATACTTTTGAGCCGATAACAGTTGTGTTGGCGCAGGATCTGGTAGCTAAATACTTTAAAGCCGATGCTGAAAATGCATCTTTTGAAGATTACAAGGCAGGCGATAAATTAATACCATGGGCTGTTAAGTCAACCCATCCGGGCGCTGAATTAGTTGGTATTCACTATGAGCAATTGCTGCCTTATGTAACCAATGCCGATCTGGAGCAAAACGGTTTCCGCGTTATAGCCGGAGATTTTGTTACCACAGCTGATGGTACCGGTATAGTACACATTGCGCCAACATTTGGTGCGGATGACTTTAGGGTGGCCCGCGAAGCAGGTGTGCCTGCCGTTATGGTGAAAGACGAGTTGGGTAAAGATGTACCACTGGTTAACAAACAAGGTAAGTTTGTTGATGAGGTAACCGACTTTGCCGGCTTCTATGTAAAAGAAGAATACTACACCGCTGAAGAGCGAGCTGCCGAAGGTTTTAAACCTACGGATGTGCTCATCTCTATCAAATTAAAGACAGAGAACAAAGCGTTCGACGTAAAAAAATACGAACACAGCTATCCGCACTCCTGGCGTACTGATGAGCCTATTTTATATTATCCGTTAGATAGCTGGTTTATCCGCACTACCGTGTTGAAAGACAAAATGGTGGAGCTGAACAAAACCATCAACTGGAAACCTGAATCAACCGGAACAGGCCGTTTTGGTAACTGGCTGGAGAATCTGGTAGACTGGAATTTGTCGCGTTCACGTTTTTGGGGTACACCGCTGCCTATATGGCGTGAAGAGAATGGTAAAGAGGAGAAGTGCATCGGCTCGGTTGAGGAGTTGGAAAAAGAAATTGCAAAATCGGTAGCTGCCGGTTTTATGCCTGCTGGCTTTGATCTGAGCGACCTGCACCGCCCTTATGTAGATGATATCATCCTGACCTCGGCAAACGGCAACAAAATGTTCCGCGAACCTGACCTGATAGACGTTTGGTTTGACAGTGGCGCAATGCCTTACGCGCAGTGGCATTTCCCGTTTGAAAATAAAGACAAGTTTAAAAATGCCTACCCGGCAGATTTTATAGCCGAGGGCGTTGACCAAACCCGTGGCTGGTTCTTTACCCTGCACGCCATAGCCGTTATGCTAAGTGAAAGCAGTGACGAAGTTAAGGCTATTAACGAGGCTATTGGTAATAAAGGTGTTGCCTTTAAAAATGTAATATCAAACGGATTGGTGCTTGATAAAAACGGCAATAAAATGTCAAAACGTTTGGGTAACGGGGTTGATCCGTTTGCTACCATTGAGCAATACGGCGCCGACGCCGCCCGTTGGTATATGATCAGCAATGCCGCGCCATGGGACAACCTTAAGTTCAACACAGATGGTATTGATGAGGTTCGCCGTAAGTTTTTCGGTACTTTATATAATACGTATAACTTTTTCGCACTGTATGCCAATATTGATGGTTTTAATTACAGTGAAGCAGAGGTTGAATTAGCCCAACGCCCGGAAATTGACCAGTGGATCATCTCCTTATTAAATACTTTAACTAAAGAAGTTGACGGCTACTATGCCGATTTTGAGCCTACCAAAGCTACCCGTGCTATACAAGATTTTGTTGACGCGCACCTGAGCAACTGGTATGTAAGGCTGAGCCGTCGCCGTTTCTGGAAATCAGAAGATTCTGCTGATAAACTTTCTGCTTACCAAACGCTTTATACTTGTTTAATAACTATAAGCAAGTTAATGTCGCCGGTGGCGCCGTTCTTTGCTGAGCGTTTATATACCGATCTAAACGCGGTAACGGGTAAAGAGCAATTTGAATCGGTTCACCTGGCTTATTTCCCTGAGTACAATGAAGCTTTGGTAAACGCAGCTTTAGAGGAGCGCATGCAACTGGCGCAGGATATATCATCGCTGGTATTATCCCTGCGTAAAAAGGTAAGTATCAACGTGCGCCAGCCATTGAGCAAAATATTGCTGCCTATACTGAACAAAAACTTTGAACAGCAGGTGGAGCAGGTTAAAGAATTGATCTTGTCTGAAACCAACATCAAGGATATAGAATATATAACCGATACGGCAGGTATCATCACCAAAAAGATCAAACCTAATTTTAAGGCCTTAGGCGCTAAAGTGGGTAAAGATATGAAAGCTGTGGCCGAAGAAATAGGTAAATTAACCCAGGAGGATATTACCCGATTGGAAAATGAAGGAAGTATTCAACTGATCACTAATCACTATTCTCTGATCACTACAGACGTGGAGATCATTGCTGAAGATGTACCCGGTTGGCAGGTTGCAAGTTTAGGAAAACTAACCGTGGCTTTAGATGTTACCCTAACCGATGAATTAAAGGAAGAAGGAATATCCCGCGAGTTTGTTAACCGAGTGCAAAATTTACGCAAAGCTAACGGGTTTGAAGTTACCGACAGGATAAAGGTGCAGGTAGCGGGCCCATCTGATATTTGGCAAGCGGTGCAAAATAATTTATCCTATATTTGCGCCGAAATTTTAGCCGATACTATATTGCCTGACAGTGAGTTAGCTGGCGGGGAGAAAACAGAAATAAACGGAAGTGATTTAACCATTGCCTTAACGAAAATATAAATGAAACAAGAAAACGAAAAAACCAGATATAGCGACGCTGAGTTAAAAGAATTTAAAGACCTGTTGTTAGAGAAACTGGCAAGCGCCAAAGAAGAACTGAATGCACTCGCAACTTCATTAAGCTCGCCTAATGCTAACGGTACTGATGATACTGCCGGTACTTATAAAACACTGGAGGATGGATCAGCTACTTTAGAAAAAGAACAGATCAATCAACTGGCTGCCCGTCAAAAAAAGTTTATTGACCAGTTAGAAGCTGCCTTGGTTCGTATTGAGAACAAAACTTACGGTATTTGCCGCGAAACCGGTAAATTGATACCTAAAGAGCGTTTGCGTGCAGTGCCGCACACTACCTTAACAATGGAAGCTAAATTAAAGCAGTAAATGAAGGCTTCGTACGTTAAACCTTTTATTGTTGCTCTTATAATAATCATTGTAGACCAGGTAATAAAAACCTGGGTTCGCATGAATATGTATCCCGGCGAGGAGATCAAATTTTTAGGCGAACGCGGAATGCTGCATTATACCGAAAATAACGGTATGGCATTCGGCATGGAACTGGGCGGCGATTGGGGAAAGCTTGCGCTAACCCTTTTTCGTATAGTTGCTGTTTGCGGTATTGGTTATGGAATGGTGTATTTAATAAAACGCAAATACCACCGCGGCCTTATCATGAATGTAGCCTTGATATTTGCCGGCGCTATGGGTAATATAATTGATTCAACCTTTTACGGCCTGCTTTACCAAACAGGTTATGACGGCAAACCACTGGGCTTGTTCCATGGCCGGGTTGTAGATATGTTCTACTTCCCGCTAATAACCGGTAACTTTCCTGACTGGGTGCCATTTTGGGGAGGGCAGGACTTCGTTTTCTTCAGGCCGGTATTCAATTTTGCTGATGCCGCTATTTCTGTTGGTGTTATTTTGATATTAATATTTCAAAAGCACTATTTTAAACAGGAAATTCCCGAAGAACCAACTCCTAACAGTGAAATGTTAGAAGAGTAAGCTAAATTCTAAAGTATAAACGAAAAAAGCCACGGTTAGTCCGTGGCTTTTTTTGTTTATAGACTTTTTTATTAGGTGTTTAATTCTAAATGGTCATTAGTTATCTAAAATTTTACATGTTTCAAGTATATTTCAAATTTATACTCAATTAGCTGTAATTATGCCTGTAAATTTTATCAATTTTAAGTTTTAAAGTGATTTTTTTAAAAGTTTTTTCATTTTTATTATCTATTTAATAAAAAAATACTAATTTTAGACATGCAAATGAGGGTATACAAACAATTTTATATGATTTTTGTGTTGCTTCGCGCCTGTTTATGGAACGTGAGCATCTCATTTGCCGGAAATGTTGAAGCAAAACTATCTGCAGAAGGAGTTGATGATAGTCAACATATCAACAGAAACATAATAATGGTGTCGGCAAGCGACGCGGTGTATGCTGCCGATAATTTTGACGAAGCAGAGCAACATGATTTTTTGAGAACACAGGTAAGCCGGGTTACCGCCCTGCCGGTGT
The DNA here is from genome assembly GCF_002797815.1 of Mucilaginibacter auburnensis. Taxonomy (NCBI): domain Bacteria; kingdom Pseudomonadati; phylum Bacteroidota; class Sphingobacteriia; order Sphingobacteriales; family Sphingobacteriaceae; genus Mucilaginibacter; species Mucilaginibacter auburnensis. The sequence goes on along the minus strand of NZ_PGFJ01000002.1, from coordinate 1,658,292 downwards.
TCCATCGGGACAGAATATATAACAGGAAAAATTTAAACGGAGAGCGGGTACGGTTTTTAAGACTACTGCTTTTTCCAAACCATTCATTTGGATGAAAAAAAGTAAACCCTAATAAACTATTGAAACAAACAGGGCCTTCGCCCCAATTTTGAACTTATATAATAACCCTAATCAACAACTTAAAAATGAAAAAAATCGTACCTTTTGGCATTCTCGTAATTGTAGTCATCCTGGCGCTAATGTACCCGGGTGCTAAAGCCGCCCCGGCGCCTACCACGTATGTTGGAGCCGACATTGCATGGATCCTGATCTCAACCGCGCTTGTATTATTAATGACCCCTGGTTTGGCATTCTTCTACGGCGGTATGGTTAGAAAGAAAAACGTTATCTCAACCATGCTGCAAAGCTTTGTTTGTATGGGTTTGATCACCATTATCTGGGTAGTATTTGGTTTTAGTATGGCGTTTGGTGAAGACGTTGGCGGTATGGGTTTAATTGGTAGCCCATCGTCATTCTTCATGATGCAAAACACCTTAGGTGTAGCATGGTTAGGCGGTACTATCCCGGTTATCCTGTTCGCAATGTTCCAGTTAAAATTCGCGGTTATTACACCTGCGTTAATTACAGGTGCATTTGCTGAACGTATCCGTTTCAACTCTTACCTTATTTTCATCACCCTTTTCATTGTAATTATCTATATTCCTCTTGCGCATGCTACATGGCACCCAGAAGGTATGTTCTTTAAATATGGCGTACTTGACTTTGCAGGTGGTACTGTAGTACACATGTCTGCTGGTTGGGCTGCATTGGCATCAGCTTTATATTTGAAAAAACGTAATGAAGTTCCTGAGTCTCACACTCCGGCACGTATCAGCTACGTAATATTAGGTACAGGTTTACTTTGGTTCGGTTGGTTCGGTTTCAACGCCGGTTCAGCTTTAGGCGCAGGCGAATTAGCTGCAACTGCACTGGCTACTACCACTACTGCTTCTGCTGCTGCTGCAATGTCATGGATATTCTTTGATATGTTACGCGGTAAAAAACCATCAGCTTTAGGTGCTTGTATAGGTGCCGTTGTAGGTTTGGTTGCTATTACTCCAGCTGCAGGTTTCGTAACCGTATCAAGCTCATTGGTAATTGGTATAGTTGCTGCGGTTATCAGTAACCTGGTGGTTATCTGGAGAAGCAAAACCAACATTGACGATACCCTTGACGTATTCCCTTGCCACGGTGTAGGCGGTATGGTAGGTATGGTTATGACCGGTATCTTCGCTACTAAAAGCGTTAACTCATTAGGCGCTGAAGGCTTATTCTACGGCGAAAGCACATTGTTTGTTAAACACATGGTTGCCCTGGTTGGTGTATCAGCATTTGCTTTCATAGGTTCATTTATCCTGTTGAAAGTTACTGACCTGATCAGCCCGCTACGCGTTACTGTTGAAGAAGAGATTGCTGGTTTGGACGTAAGTCAGCACGACGAAGAATTGTAATTAATAACATAGTCTAAACTTGATCAAAAAAAGCGGGCCTATTGGCCCGCTTTTTTGCTTATATATTAATTTATTAACGTCCTATACCTCGCCTGCCTCTGCCGCCTCCGTCACCGCCAGGTTGTTGTTGTTGTTGTTGACGTTGCTGCTCCATCTGCTGTTGGCGTTGTTGATCTTGCTGCTGCTGACGTTGTTGCTGCTGACGTTGCTGTTCCATTTGCTGTTGTTGCTGGCGTTGCTGCTGCTCTTGTCCGCGTCTTTGCTGATCCATCTGCTGTTGGCGTTGTTGATCGCGCTGCATTTGTTGCTGCTGCTGCTGACGCTGCTGATCCATTTGTTGCTGGCGTTGCTGCTGCTCTTGTCCGCGTCTTTGCTGTTCCATCTGCTGTTGGCGTTGTTGATCTTGCTGCTGCTGACGTTGTTGCTGTTGACGTTGCTGGTCTTGCATTTGCTGCTGCTGAAGCTGCTGATCCATTTGCTGTTGTTGCTGGCGCTGTTGTTGCTCTTGTCCGCGTCGTTGCTGCTCCTGCATTTGTTGCTGCTGTTGGCGTTGCTGATCTTGCTGCCCTTGTTGCTGGCGTTGTTGATTCCATTGCTGCTGCATTTGTTGACGACGCTGCTCACGCTCCTGGTTTTGCTGGTCACGCTGCGGCTGATCCTGCCCCGCATCTAAACCACGGGGCGTGCGGTTCTGATCCATTTGCTGGCGTCTTGCTTCGCGTTGCTGCATTTGCTCTTCCGACTGTTGCCTGCGGGCCGGGTTTTGATCATTTTGCTGATCCGATGGTTGCCTGCCCTGGCCTCCGCGGCCATTCCATGAGCTGTTGTCGGGAGTGCCATTGTTGCGGTTAGGGCTGCCCGCATCCCTGTTATTATCATTACTGCGTGGCATGCCGCGTCTGCTGTCATTATTTACGCGCACAAATTTGTCATCGGGTTTTTCGCTGCGTGCAGCTTGAATAAGCTTTTCGGTATTTGCTCTGTTATTTTCAATGCCGCGCCTGTTACTTACCGCTATCCTGTTGCCCGGGTTGGCATCTCTGTAAGCTCTTCCGTCAACTACCCGAGAAGGTCGCGCGTTTTTGTTTATGGTGATATTAGGGCGATAAATATTAACGGTATTGTTATTTACATTAATAGCACCCGGTCTGCGTGAATCGTTCACCCTGTAAATTTGGGGTGCGTTTCTGGTTACCCTGCGTATATCGTCATATCTTGGTCCGCCAATGTAATTGCGGTTGTTAATAACCACTGTATTGTTAATTATGGTAGTTCTGTTAATTATTCTTACCACCTGTGTGCGGGGCACATAATAATCATAAATACGGGGGCTGTTTATGTAAACTTCGGGGGCATAGTTCCAGTAATAATCTGGTACGTTGTAATTACTGCCAATTGATACGTTAATATTGATGCCCGGGCTTAAAGGAGCCCATCCATAATAACCACCACCCTGGCGCCAGTTCACCCATGCTGGTCCCCATTCGTTATCGGGCACCCACATCCAGCCATAATAATCGTCAAAAAACCATCGGCCATAATGGAATGTAGCCCATCCCCATGGATAGTCAGATACCCATGTGTTGCCATATTCGGTCAAAACCCAGTGTCCCCTTGAGCCATAAGGACTAAAGCCTTCTTCTGCATCGGGTATCCATACATCTCCATACCGGTCATCATAAACCCAGGTGCCATAAGGCGAAAGCTCATCGTAAAATACCTGGTTAGACACGTACCCTCCCTGCGCCGAGGCCTGGCGCGGACTAAATGCCGTTAGCAACAATGCTAAAAGGCCTATTCCCCATATTTTATTTAAGATCTTCATTGTTTTATGTTTAAAATTAATTCAGGCTTATATGTGTTGTTGCATGTATGACCCGATAAATAACAAAACGTTTAGTGCGCTTAAGTTGTATTACTATATAAGTACATTTAGCCGCTATACAATGTGTTTTTAAAATGATATTTTTACTTGTAATTAAACATTAACTGAAATGAGTACTGTAAACATCCCCCTGCTGGATCTCAATAATTATTTAAATGGCGATGCTGCCCAACGCAAGCAGTTTTCTGACGAGATAGGCAAAGCTTTTAACGAAACAGGCTTTGTAACCATAACCAACCATGGGCTGAGCAAAGAGATGATTGATAACCTTTATAAGCAGGTTAAAGCGCTTTTTGCTTTGCCGGATGAAGTGAAGTCAACATACGAGATACCCGAATTAGCCGGGCAGCGTGGTTACACAGGAAAAGGTAAGGAAACTGCAAAAGGCTTTAAAACCCCTGATCTGAAAGAGTTTTGGCAAATTGGGCAAACCATTACCGATGCTGAAGTAAGCAAAGACGATTATCCGGATAATCTGGTAGTTAAAGAATTGCCTGAATTTAACGAGGTAACATTAAACATATACCGAAAATTAGAAAATATAGGGATTAACCTGCTCCGTGCCATTGCGGTTTATCTGGGCTTGGATGAACATTATTTTGATGATAAGGTACATAATGGTAATTCTATTTTACGGACGTTGCATTACTTCCCGATAGAGAACCCCGACGCTGTACCTGCCGATGCCGTAAGAGCGGGCGCACACGAGGATATTAATTTGATAACCCTGTTGATTGGAGCCAGCGCAGATGGTTTAGAAGTACTTACCCGCGAAGGCAGCTGGTATCCGGTAAAAGCGCACGGCGAAGACCTGGTAGTGAATGTGGGCGATATGCTGCAAAGGCTTACCAACAATAAGCTCAAATCAACAACACACCGTGTAGTTAATCCCCCGCGTGAACTAATGAAGTTTTCACGTTTTTCAGTGCCGTTTTTCTTACACCCAAAGGCCGATATGGACCTTACCTCATTACCGTCGACCATTGATGCGGAACACCCAAAAGCTTACAGCGATATCACCGCAGGAGAATATCTGGATGAGCGTTTGAGAGAAATAGGACTGAAGAAATAAATTTCGCTTTAATAGGCAATCAAGCTTAAAAACAGAGACACGATCTATTCGCATCTCTGTTTTTTTTTAACAAAAGCTTAACATAGGTTTGTGTAGCGCTTTGTTGATGTGTATTCGTTTCATCAACAAAAACTAAAAACCAATGAAGACATTTAAAAAATCTATCGCCCTGTTATTTGCCGGTGTTGCGCTATTTACTGCATGTAAAGACAAAACCGTTAGTCCTAAGTCTGACCTAACCACCTGTACAGGCTGCCAGTTTTTATTCACCGAAAGTGCTGATGTGCAGGTGCCGGGATATACCTTAAAAAGCGGAGAATACCGTGTATTTTGGAGCGAGGTAAAGAAAGGTCCGCTTACTCAAAAAACCTTTATCAAAGCTCCAATGGTGACCAATAGTTTTACAATAGGTAAAGCAGGTATACAAGACGGAAATGTTTTGGTGCTCGACATTTGCCCAAGTTGTAACATGGTTGAAATGATGCCTGTTGATGGCCAGATAACAGGTATAAATACTACACCGGGTTTGCCTGCCGATAAAGCTAAGTGGTTGATAGAAGCAAAAATAATACGTGTACCTTATGCTTTTTCTAACCTGCGGGATACTGTACATATAAAACAATACTTTACAGCAAATTTTGTAAATAATTAATTGCAGACAGAGAGAGCCTAAACAGGCTCTCTTTGTTTAAATGAACATTATCAATTTATTGGTCGCATTAACCTGTCCCACCTTATGCCGCTTAAAATGTTTTTGGTTGAGTCGGTACTCCACCAGGTTAGTTTGGCTTTACCTATAATGTGGTCTTCGGGTACGTAGCCCCAAAAACGCGAATCAAGCGAGTCGTGACGGTTGTCACCCATCATCCAGTAATAGTTCATTTTAAAGGTGTAAGACGTGGTTTTTTTGCCGTTGATGAAAATGTCTTTCCCTTTTACATTGACCGTATTGCCCTCGTAAATTTCAATAGCACGGCGATAGAGTGTAAGGGTAGAATCGTTCAATGCAACGGTCCAGCCTTTGGCAGGCATTTTTAGCGGACCGAAATTGTCTACGTTCCATTTAAATTGCTCATTGTGCGGAAATACTTCCGGATCAAAAGTCCCCGCAGTTGCCACAACAGGCGTAACACTTTTTATGTTACTGATGCTTTTGAAAGCAGCAAGTTGGTCGGCCGGAATAACCATTTCAAAGCCGTTGTTGGCATACTGGCCGCGTATAGTGATGCGCATATCTTCTAATAGCTTAGGATTGAGGTCAGAACCATCTGTCACTACCGCGTATGATGTTTGTGCCTTTGGCGCATTAACCATAGCCTTACCATTAATGAAAACCTGGCCATTAATTATGCTTAGCACATCACCGGGTGTTGCCTGGCAGCGTTTAATGAGGGTGGTACGTTCATCTGTAGGTATGTTATATTCGGGCCCTGCTTCGTCGGGTTTGTTAAAAACTACGATGTCGCCTTTTTTTGGTGACGAGAACCCCGGCAAGCGAAAGTAAGGCAGCTGAATGCCGCTCCAATAAGTTTTTACACCACCAACAACAGGTTCGGTAAAAGGTATGGCAAAGGGAGTAATGGCTAAGCGTGGTCCGTAGCTTATTTTGCTCACAAATAAGTAATCGCCGGGAAGTTGCGTGCCTTCCATTGATCCGGAAGGAATAGCATAAGCAGAAAACAGTAACCCGCGTATAACAGTTGAAACCACCAGCGCGAAAACCAATGCGTCAAACCATTCACGGGCTTTGCTTTTTTTAGCTTTTGACTGTCCGGTTTTTTTTGTAAAAAATTTTGCATTCCAATTCATAAACATAGGGTTTGGTTAAAAATTGGACGACGAGAATGGGGAAATGTTACACTTAATATTGCTTTCGGTTACGTTCCTCCTTAGGGGGTCAAGGGGAACTCAATCTCCAGTAAAACCGGGCAATGATCTGAATGCTTGGCCTCCGGTAAAATGGCTACCCGTTTTATGTTTTCTTCCAGTTCTTTACTCGCCATGGTGTAATCAATGCGCCAGCCCAGGTTTTTAGCGCGGGCATTGGCTCTAAAGCTCCACCATGTATAATTATGCGGCTCTTTGTTGAGATGCCTGAAGGTGTCAATAAATCCAGATTCGATAAAGTTCTCCATCCACTCGCGCTCCTCAGGCAAGAAACCTGATGAGTTGGCATTAGATTTTGGGTTATGGATATCAATAGGACGATGGCATATATTATAATCGCCGCAGATAACAAGCCGCGGATGTTCAACTTTAAGCAGGGTTAAATACTTGCCAAATTCGTCCAGAAAACGGAACTTAAATATCTGCCTTTCCTCTCCGCTTGAACCGGACGGGAAATAAACACTCATTACAGATACTTCATCAAAATCAACACGTATGTTACGACCCTCGCGGTCAAAATCGGGTATGCCGCAGCCGTATTCAATATGATTAGGTACGCGTTTGGTTAAAATAGCAACACCGCTGTAACCTTTCTTTTCGGCAGGGAACCAGTAGTGGTGGTAGCCTAAAGCTTCAACCAAATGCAGGTCGGTCAATACATCCGGCGTAGCTTTAATTTCCTGCAGACAAACAACATCAGCATTGGTAGCCTGCAGCCAGGCCAGCCAGTTTTTATTAATGGCAGAGCGGATGCCGTTAACGTTATAGGTGATTATCTTCATGATTTTGGATGTCGGATTTTCGATATCGGATTTGAGAAGTTATAAAAATAAATGATTCCGAAATCTCACATCCGAAATCCGAATTAAAGGTGGCTTAGCGCGCAAGGTTTAGGATCTTATCCAACTGCTTGCATTCTCTTTTTTTAAGGAGGGAAACCGTCATGGGTACATCGGTAATAGGCCTGTCTTTAGCATCCTTTTTTACTGCCGCAACGCGGTCAACCATATCAATGCCGCTCACTACTTCGCCGTATACGGTATAGTTTTGATCTAAATGCGGTGAGCCGCCAACAGAAGTATACATTGCCCTTTGCGACGCCGGTATTTGTCTGCCTTTTAAACGCGTTTCAATCAGTTTGTCAAGTTCGGCATCGGTAAAGCGTTTCCCTTCTACAATGTAAAACTGGCAGCCACTTGATGCTTTACTGGGGATGTCATCTCTTGCTGCGGCCAAAACGCCGCGTTTATGAAAGAGGCTATCTTTAAATTCCGCCGGAACAGTATAGCCTACATCACCATTGCCTAACTCCATGCCCTGCTTGTTTTTGTTAGGATCTTTAGAGTCGGGGTCGCCGCCTTGTATCATAAAGTTTTGAATAACCCTGTGAAACAGTGTGCCGTTGTAATGCCCCTTTTTTACTAATTTGATAAAGTTGTCACGGTGTTGTGGGGTTTCATTATACAAACGTATAATGCATTCGCCGTAGGCCGTTTTTATCCTTACATAGTAGTTAGGCTTTTTGGCGAATGCTGAAAAGGTCAATAAACATAGTACAACAAGGGTAGCTAATTTTCTCATCCTTCCAACTCCTCAAAATAGTTAATTATTAATGATTTCATCAGCAGTTCCTGTTCCAATAAGGTATAATTAGGTATTTGCTTAATCAATTTCCAGTGCGGCCAGCCATCCTGATCCAATCCTTCCAGTTCGTAAAATCCCATCATGCTCATTAAACGGCAGGTAGCAATATGCATTAGCTCTTCCTTCTGCCGTTTGCTGAATTTTTTTGGCCCTTGCCCTAACTCCTGCACGCCTATCAGAAAAAGCATAACTTTTACGTCGGGTGTATCGCTGTCAAAGTCGCGCGATATGCGCTCCTGTAACTCTTTCCATTTTATGTTGATCTCAGCAGGTGTCATAGCTTCAAATATACCAATGTTTGATCAACCTAACAGCTACTGTTATAGCATAAAAGTGCTGCTACTTATTATATTTGTGAAAACACTCATTATGAATGCTGTAGCCCCTATCGCCAAGAAACGTATTGATTCAATTGATATAGTGCGTGGCATTGTAATGATCATAATGGCACTTGACCATACCCGTGATTTTTTCACAGATTCTTCGGCCGATCCAACAGACCTTACCCGCGTTTCCACCGCGCTGTTTCTTACAAGATTCATAACACATTATTGCGCGGCAACATTTGTTTTTCTGGCAGGTACAGGGGCCTTTTTATCCATCAGCAGGGGCAAAACTAAATGGGAAGCCTGTAAGTTTTTGGTGTCTCGGGGCTTGTGGTTAATTATACTGGAGCTTACCATTATACATTGGGGCTGGGGATTTGGTTATTTTCTGCAGGTAATTTGGGCCATAGGGGTTAGCATGATCGTGTTAGGGGTGATGGTGTTTTTACCTGTTAGCGTTATTACTGCCCTGGGTTTGATCATGATCTTTGGGCACGATCTATTTGACCGGCTAAAGCCAACTGATTTTACCGGGGCGGAAAGCACGCTCTGGAGTTTTTTGCATGTACAGGGCGTAGTGAAGCTTTTTGGCGAAGATGTATTTATACTTTATCCGCTGATACCATGGGTAGGCGTAATGATGGCAGGCTATGGCTTCGGAAAATTGTATACCATTGATGCACCAACAAGGAAAAAGTACTTAAGATTAATTGGCTGTTCGGCTATATTGCTGTTTGTGCTCATCAGGTCGTTTAATTTTTATGGAGATCCTTCGCTTTGGACGGAACAGGGCAGCGTGATACGCACTGTATTATCATTCATCAATGTATCTAAATATCCGCCATCACTTGACTATTTACTCATCACTTTAGGGCCGGTAATTTTGCTGCTTTCGTTTTTAGAAGATGTACAGAATAGTTTAACCAATGTGGCTGTGCTTTTCGGCAGGGTAGCGTTATTTTACTACATACTGCACCTTTACCTTATACATGGTTTGGCGATATTGATAGCTGCAATTAGCGGCTCAACAAAGGGCCTGTCTTTCAGCCTTCCGGTAGTTTACCTGCTTTGGGCGCTGGTAATCTTTATTTTATATTTTCCGTGCCGGTGGTTTATGCAATATAAACGCACGCACAACCAATGGTGGTTAAGCTATTTTTAATTATTGCCGGGATATAGCATTGGTTTTACCGTCTCAAATAAATATCGGGCTATAGCAGCCATGCCTTTATCTGAAGGATGGGGTTGTACAGCGGGATTTTCAAACTGACCGTAAGCGTAGTTGGATGTATCGTACTGCAAAAAGTCTAACGAAATGAACTGTGAATGTTTCTTCATTACTTCATTGGCTAATTCACGGTATGGCCAAACCGAACCTGCAGCCAGTATTTTTATAGATGGATTTTTAGCTTTGAAAGAATTGATCAGGCCCTGATATTTTAGATCGAACAGATCTCCTTCTTGGGTACGTGTTACATTCTCGCCTATGCGTAGTATCAACAGGTCAGGATTATAGGCCAGTTCGTCTTTTAAATTTTCGGCAACATTATAGGTGTCAAATTCAACCTCAAATTGGGCTATGTTTCTTATCCTTACGTCGTTGTTGCTGTTTATCTTTTTTAATTCTTCGGTAAACAGATGCACATAATCTTTGTCGGCACTGGTAGCAGCCATGCCCCAATTGCCGGTCCACTTATATGTGGTGTCAGCCCTGGAGTAAGTAACGCTGTTACCCAGTATCAATACTTTATAAGAGGGAATCTCTTTCTTTTTTTTGCAGGCTGCAAATACACATAAAACAAGGAAAAGCAGCGCAAAACGTTTCATAAACTATTCGCTGTCGGGTTGGCGCTCTTCCTTACTTATTTTATCAAATATTTTATCCATGCGCTCAACGTATTCGTTGGTATCATCCACAAAAAACTCGAGCTGAGGTATTATCCTCACCTGGTCTTTAATGCGGGCGCCTAACTTATATCGTATTTCTGAGGCGTGCGATTTAACTGTATGTAAGGCCTGTGCCACGTTGCTGTTGTTAAAAAAGCTCAAGAACACACGGGCAATGGCCAGATCGGGCGTAACGCGTACTTTGGTAATGGTTACCAGGGTATTGGGCAAATAGTTCATGCCTTCGCGCTGAAATATGGCCGCAAGATCTTCCTGAATTACTCCGGCAAATTTTTGTTGACGTTTTGACTCCATAGTAAATAATTTAACGCCAAACAGGCAAATGGGTTTTTATTTAATATTTACATTAAAGCGCTAAGGCTTTATTTACAGATATCTCCGGGGATATCTTTCGTGATGCGTATCAATTTTCTGACGGTTAGCGTACTATCATAAGCCGACTCGGGGCCTTCTTTTTCTGAAGGCGTCATGTCGCCCTCCACTTCAATATAAACCGACTCGTAAGGCTTTTCAAATCCTAATTGTGAGTATTGCAGTTCCAGTTTAGCGGAGCTATCAGCCGTCCAGTATTCTTTACCGGTTTTGCAGTCGATAAATAGTGCTGCTTCAGGCCCAAAGCTATACAGGCCCTTAATAACAACCGGTTTATTGGTTTTATTCTTTTTGTTATTACAAGCTCCTATAGAAAATAACAGGATAAGTAAACCAGCAAAGTAACATATATGTAGACTGCGCATGCTGTAAATTTACAAATCATGTTTGATATCATCTAATCCTTTAACACTTAAACGCGCGCTAATTGCTGATGCTATAACAGAAATTACTGTAACTGTGAATAATACGAGTGCAAAATCACTTACTATAAGTTTTATTGGATAGCTGGTTAGTATGGTTACATTCTCGCTCATTTTTATAAAGCCATAGCGTTGTTGCAGCAGGCAAAACACCAGGCCAACAGCTAAGCCAATCACACATCCCGTCATGGCTATCATCATTCCTTCAAAAAAGAAAATACGCTGTATCAAACGCTTATTGGCGCCAACGCTGGTTAATATGGCAATGTCCTGCCGCTTGTCAATAACCAACATGGTTAAGGTGCCGACTATGTTAAATATAGCTACCACCAATACAAACGTAAGGATCATGAAAATAGACCAGCGTTCAAAATTGAGTGTTTTGTAGAGTTCAACATTTTGCTGATTCCGGTTTTTTACAATAAACGTATTGCCGAGTTTTTCTTCTATTTCTTCCTGAATGCGATCAATATTGGAGCCGGCTTTATAGGTTAGTTCTAAGGACGATACCTGTTTTGGTTCGCCAAGTAGTTCTCTGGCAAAATCAAGCGATACAACCACTATATCATCGAATTCCTGTTGTATGGAAAACACACCCGAAGGGTATATATTAGCCACCTTAAACTCATCCATCGGGCTGATAGAAGCGCCAGTAGTGCGCCTCGGTGAATAAATAACCATTGGGGTCATTTCATCGTGCACGTTTACTGATAAACTGGTTTGCACAGCAGTGCCAATAACTGCAAACGGTTTGCCGCCGGCGTTTAGCACAAAACCACCATCCTGTATGGCGCTGTCCAGGTTTTTGTTCTTCAAAAAATCATCGCTCATGCCTTTAATGTTGGCAATGAAATTTTTGTCCCTATACTTTACCATGCCTTTTTCTTCAAGCGCTTCGGTGAACGAGAATATGCGGCTGTCCTTGCGTAAAGAATTAAAATACGGCGTGTTTGGGTCAAACGTTTTACCCAAACGTGCTTCAATCTTAAGTTCGGGCGTAAAGTTGCTGTATAGTTTAAGTATTACATCTTCAAGTCCGTTAAATGCCGATAGGATAATGATAAGTGTAGCGCTGCCTATAAAAACCCCCACCATTGAAATGCCCGAAATTATATTGATAGCATGCGTTTTCTTTTTTGAGAAAAGATACCGTTTAGCTATGTAAATGGACGTATTCAATGGTTGTGTTTTGTTGCAAAAATACCTAAATCAGCTTTATTAAAAGTTAAAAGCAGGTGGTTTACTAATTAAAGAATGGATTATATTGTTTTTCAAACCCAATGGTGGTTTCAGGGCCATGACCCGGATAAACCACACAATCATCAGGCAGGGTAAATAACTTTTCGTGTATGTTACTCATCAATAACTGATGGTTACCGCCCGGCAGGTCGGTACGACCAATGCTACCCCTGAACAATACATCGCCGCCAATTAAATGATTGGCTTTTTCATCGTAAAAACACACATGCGCCGGAGAATGGCCGGGGCAAAAAATGATCTGAAAGGTTGAGTTGCCAAATGTCACCCATCCGTCTTTCGTCAAAAACTCATCAGGCAGGGGAGAAGCGTCATAACGTAATCCAAATTGTGGAGCATAGGCTATTACCGCATCTAACACATCCATTTCGCCTTTGTGAAAGCGTGGTTTTAAACCGTACAGGTCAAATATTAGTTTGTTACCTAATACGTGGTCAATATGGCAATGGGTATTGAGCAATGCAACGGGTTTTAAACTATTATCTTTAATAAAGTTAACCACCACATTCTGTTCAGACGCGGTATACATACCCGGGTCAATAATAACGCACTCGTTGGTCTCGTCGTAAACTATATAAGTATTCTCTTCGAAAGGGTTATTGGGAAATATTTGTACAGCAGCCATTGGGGGTATATTTTGATTTACGATGCCTTAAATAATTAACGTAATTACGAGAGTAAAGAAGGCACTCAGATGTATAATAAATGAAAAAAGATAAAGTTTGCCCTTTCTGATAAGTTGCACGGTTGAAATTACGAATAAGACTGGTGTAACAATTAATGCAAGCAAAAAAAGTAAAACGTCTAAATTGGGAGTACATGGTCCGCTTTTAAAAGCCCCCGAACATTCAACAAATAATAATAGTGGTATAGCTATACTGTAATAAATTACAGTATGGCGTGTTGGACTAGTTGTTTTTTTGTAATATCGAACTAATTTTTCCATTTAAAACTCTTTATCATCACATCTACATCCTGCTTAACAAAGTCAAGCACAGGCTGGATGGAGTCTAAACGGGGTTCGCTGTTAAAATATAAAGCACCTCGCAGATAATTCTTAACGCTATCAGTCAAATAGAATTGTACCGATGATGCCGCATTGCCGTCAATGGTATAATAAATACCATAAACTTTGCGGTCGGGGTAGCGAATAATGCCCTCATCAATGCTGCTTGCTTTAACGGTATGTTTAAAGGCAAACTTGTGCGCGTCTTCAATCAACTCATCAAATATTTTTTTTGATGGGATGGTCTCGTAACTCAAATGCAAAGTGGCGTTAAACTGTGGAAACTGCATGTTTAACAGCGTTTGCATATTCAATAATTTGCCTGATGATTTTGACAGTGTATCGCGCTCCATCACCGCATATTTGGGGTATTGAAAGGTAAAAGGATTATCAGACTGATATTGCTGATACGCCCTTTGCGGAAAGTTAATGCGGTAATAACCACGTGGCTTGGGTGCATAGTCTTCTTCACCGCTGCATGCGGTAATAAAAAGTATTGCGGTAAATATCAGGAAGAACCATTTCATGGATGTTTCTCCTCCGAGTTCCAGATCTCCCATGATTTTTCAGCCTGCAAAAGCAGCATTTCATAGCCGTTTTTAGTTGCGGCTCCCTGTTCGCGACCTTTTCTTAGAAATACAGTTTCTTCCGGGTTATAGATCAGATCGTACAACAGGTGATCGTCTGTGATAGCTCCATATGGAATTGGCGGAAACTCGTCAACATTAGGATAGGTGCCCAAGGGAGTAGTATTAATAATGAGTTTGTGATTTTTGATATGATGCGGTTTCAGATCATCAAACAAAATATTATCGCCATCCGGCTTGCGGGTAACCACGGTAAACGGTATCTCCAGGTTCTCTAAAGTGCATTTAACAGCCTGGGCAGCCCCGCCATCGCCTAAAATAAGCGCTTTTTCGTGATGTCTTTTAAGTAAGGGCTTTAATGACATTTCAAAGCCATACAGATCAGTATTATAACCTTCCAGCCTGAAGTCATGGTCTTTAATACCTACTTCACCCGAAAAAGCAGCCATAACCGGGCTCTCCTTTATTACTCTGATACAATTAACTGCACCGGCCTTGCGCGCATCATGCTCTACCCAATCTAAAAAGCGTAATACGTTTTTTTTATGTGGAACAGTAACGTTCAGACCACAAAGTTTTGGGTTTTCATCAAGCAGATCCTGCAAGCCTTCAATGTTTTCTAAAGGGTAATTGTCATACACAGCATCTGTAATGTTCTCGCTTTTAAATTTTTCAGCAAAGTACTTTTTTGAAAAAGAATGTGAAAGCGGAAAGCCAATCAAACCGTAATATTTCATGCCGTAATATTAGCAATTTTAGTTGGCAGTTGGGAGTTTGCAGTTCTCTGCGTGCAGGTTGCAGATAAAAAGTACTGCTAACAGCAAACTCCCAACTGCAAACTAAACGCTATATTTGAGCCTCAAACAAAAACCTCCAAATGAGCAAAGTTATTTTGGTTACCGGCGCATCATCGGGCATTGGCCTGGCCAGCGCAACCGCGCTGCATAACGCAGGCCACACCGTTTACGGTACTACCCGTAATATTGATAAAGTTAAGAACGCCCTTCCGTTCAAACTGATACAACTTGATGTTACCAGCGATGAATCGGCCGAAAGCGCTGTAGCGGAAGTAATAAAGGCCGAAGGCAAAATTGATATGTTGGTTAACAACGCCGGTAACGGTATTGCAGGCCCGGCTTACGCTATGCCGGTTGACAAGGCTAAACAGCAGTTTGAGGTTAACTTTTTTGGTGTAGTGCGCATGTGCAGCAAGGTAATACCCGAGATGCTTAAACGCAACAGTGGCACCGTGGTTAACATAAGTTCGTTAGGTGGTTTGTTTGGTTTGCCTTACCAAAGCATGTACAGCGCATCTAAATATGCTATTGAAGGGTATTCTGAAAGTATGCGTATGGAGCTGCTGAAAACGGGGGTTAAGGTTGTAACCATTAATCCCGGCGATTTTAAATCAGACTTTAGCAGCAACCGCGAAAAAATACTTTTTACAGTTGATAACGCGCAGCTCAACATGCAATATAACGCCGCTGTTGCAGGGATGGAGAAAGATGAGGCCGCAGGAGCTAATCCGCAGGCCATTGGTAAGCAACTGGTTAAAATAGCGGCAACATCAAGCCCTAAACATCAGTATTTAGTAGGCGCTATTGGGCAAACTATTGCGGTTACACTAAAGAAAATGTTGCCTGGCGGCTTGTTTGAAAAACTAATGGCTGACCATTACGGAATAAAGTAGTTAAATCTTAAAATAAGATCTTCTGCTAGGAAGATTGAGAGGGTATGGGAAAAGACAAACTAAGGCGTTTTGCCGAGGTAGAAACATTTAGTAATGTAGTGCAGCTGGATGCCGGCAAGCCATTTAAAGGCAACTGGGCAGCTGATTTTTTTAAGAATAATAAACCGCTGGTTTTAGAACTGGCCTGCGGCAAAGGTGAGTATACTGTTAACCTGGCGCGCCTGTTTCCGGATAAAAACTTTATAGGCATTGATTATAAAGGTAACCGCATTTGGCGCGGGGCTAAAACAGCTTTAGAGGATGGCGTTAATAACGTTGGTTTTTTGCGCATACAGATAGAAACCATTCTCGAATATTTTGCAGCAGGCGAAGTGGATGAGATATGGATCACTTTCCCTGACCCACAGCCGCAGTTGAGTCGCGAGAAGAAACGCCTTACGTCGCCGCGGTTTTTAGATAAGTATAAAGAGATACTGAAGTCGGGTGGCGTCGTTAACCTAAAAACAGATAACGACGGTTTACATGCTTACACTGCCGAAAAAATTGAAGAGTTAGGTTTAAAACTACAAGTAAGAACGGAAGATCTTTATAACTCGGAGTTTGCAGATGAGGTATTATCTATCAAAACCTACTACGAAAGAAAATATCTTGCTGATAATAAAAACATCAATTATCTCAAATTCTCGTTTGAATAAACCATGCCCGACTATAGCTTTTTTGATAACGTGTATGATGTTGCCCGCCAGATACCAGCCGGCCGGGTTACATCATATGGAGCTATAGCGCATTACCTGGGTACCAAAGGCTCTTCGCGCATGGTGGGTTATGCTATGCAAGCGTCGGGCGCAGCTCATCCTCCTGTGCCTGCACATAGGGTAGTAAACAGACAAGGCTTATTAACTGCCAAAGCTCATTTTGGCGGTGATACCATGCAGCGTCTGTTAGAGGCCGAGGGTATAAAAGTTAAAGACGACCAGGTACAAGATTTTAAAACCGTATTTTGGGACCCGTCCATAGAACTGGCTTTATAAGCTACTCCTGCTCTTTATACACGCCGAACATTTCGTTAATGGCTTTCTCGCGGTAGGTGAATATCTTTTGTACTTCTTTGCCTACAAATAAGGCGTTAGCTAATGTGCCTATCGGTCCGTAGGGTATGGCGTAGTTTAAAATGTCGGTCATTAGAACGCCACCCTTTATTTCCTTAAAATGGTGTTGATGGTGCCATAGGGCGTAAGGGCCAAAACGTTGCTCGTCAATAAAGTATTCCATATCCTTAACATGGGTGATCTCCGTCATCCAGTTAAGTTTGATTCCCAGTACCGGCGACACTTTATAAGTGATGATCATGCCCGGATAGATCTTTGTCTCCGGTGTAAAAGGCGACGTCACCTTAAAAGCCATTTCTTTAGGCGTTATTTTAGCCAGATTTAAGGGCGATGTAAAAAAGTCCCATGTTTCGGCTAAAGGGATAGGCAGCTTCTGCTCAAATTTTAGATGGTAAGTTTTCACACCCAAATTTGCACAAAAATTTAGCCAATGATTGTAATAGGCATATTTTTAGCGCTATTAGGAATATCTGCCGCCTACTGCACTATCTTATTGGCGCAGTATGAGCTGGCAAACGCTTCTGGCTTAGCCTTAAATACAAAGCCCATGCTCAAAATATAGCCCATAGCCTCATGCAGTGCCTGATTTGACTTGAACATTGGGTTAGTGTTAATGTCGGCATGTACTTCCAGGTCAACATCATAGAGGTCAAGCAGATCACAAAGACTGTACGCAGTATCAATAGACTTTTGCACTTCGCTTAACATGCGCTCCTTAATGCTCATTTTTTGGGTGCTGCGCTCCTGGTGGATGAACATAAAACCACCGCGTGCCTCGCGTAAAAACACAATAACGGTAGCAAAGTCGGTAACGGTGCCTTTTACCTGCGAGTCGGTACCAATGCATACTTTAAGCTTGTTGCCTAACAGGCTTTCGCGCTCAATTGCCTGCTCTACTTCTTCAATAATTGGCGATTGGATGATCTCGCCGCTAAATTTTCTCCAGGTCATAAACGATAATTTGAGATGAATATTCGCAAACCTTGGACTGAGGTTTATAAAAATAAGGCATTAACATTCACATTAAGGTAAATGCTGCATCATTTATTTGTTAACATTGTGCTAAATATCAACAGATTAGAATCGATTTACCTGTTTGGGGATGGTTAGGTTATAAAGGAGATAACGCTAAGAGCGTCCTGACGGAAGGCAAGTGTTTTGTTTCACAGAAATATATGTAATGGATGAAACGCCTGTAACGCGTTTAGGTGGTAAACGGCTTGCTACCAATACTTTAAAAATCAATTGTGAAACAAGTTGTAACAACTTTTAAGTAGGTAAGTATAGCTGTAAATCAGCGTTAAAGATTTGATTTACAGCTATCTTTTAGAAGAGACCTTTTGTGTGTTGTTTGTGTAACAAAACGTGATTAGTTGAGGAGGGGAATATTAACGGTAGTAATTTTCTCTTATTTCTACCAATATGCGTTCTGCTTCCAGGGTATCCGGACGCTCGGGTAAGTTTGAAATGGCGTATGCCGCTTCTATTCTTTTCATCTTTTTTTCAATCATTACCATGAGTTCGGCAAACTCAAATTCCCCTCTTCGTATGCTTAATAAAAACTCACGGTCTGTTCGCTCTACAAATATCTGTTGATGAATGGCAATTTCTTCAGCCATGTTTAGCAATCGGATGGTGTGCATCATATTCTTTGCATCGTAACTCTTGCCATGAGATAATGTACTTCTAAAACGTTCTTCATTTCGGTTTTCTTCCCATTCCTTGTACTCTCTGTATTCGCGGCAATACATGGAATAACCATCCTTATTAAAACTCATTACAGCTAAATGGTTAATACCTTTCGGAACCTGGCTCAACTGCACATCGTTTGCATCTTGTCCGGAAACTATCCCGCGTAAATTGCCTGCGCTAAGCTGCTTACTGCTGTACAATAAGTAAACATTTCTGAAATGATCGACACTCACCAGTCCACATTCTGCCTGATCAAGCCAATTTAGCTTTAACCATTGTTGCAAAGAAATACTCCCGTTGTTATATATAACATAGCAAAAGTCTAAAACCGACTTCCGTTCAACCGGAAGTGGTTGATTTATTTTCTTGTTTAAACCTTTTGCTTTTTTGATCTGCGTATAAGCATAACCTGCAAATGTGTTAAGACAAAGTTTTGAAAGAAATTGCTTCGGCTTTACCAAATCCATCAACGGATGCCTGTATAATACAAACTCCGCGGGCGTACTCAGCAGTTCCAGTATATTAGGGTTGTTTTTAGTTAGCAGATCTATAAATCGTCCGACTTCAAAATAAACTTCATCATTACGGGCACTCGCTATTTGTGTTTGTTGTTCAAAGCCAAACAAGGTTGTTTTTGGAGTTATAAATACACCCTTTTTATCCAGGTCGGAATGTTCCGTATTAAGATTGTATGCCGTACTTCCGCTTATGCAATCAAGCAGTAACAGGTTATTACTTTGCTTAAGCTCTTCAAAAGTCATGATGCTATGTGTTTTCTGAAAAGCACGTTCAATTCCTCAACGCCCCGTTTATTTGATGATAGCAAAGGCACTTTTGTGCGGCAGTACTCAAGCGTTACTTTTAGCCATTCATTTAATTGTTCAACCGGTGATATGTATGCTTTTTCGTCTGCAGCACTTTTTTTGATCAACAAGTCGTCTATGGTTTTCTGTATCAAATCATCTTTTATTAACACCCGCAATGGCGCAAACTCCATGGGCGGAACGTTTTGTTTCTCAATTATCCATAAACATGCCAGTAAAGGTCTGAGCGCGTAGAAGTAGCGTTTAAGTTTAACCTTATTCGCCTGCAAATCGTCTCTGTAGGTGTTATGCGCCATAGATAAATAATGGTTAGCACCGGCACGTAAAGAATAGTAAGCTGGCATTAACTTTTTTATTTCACTTACAAAACCTTCATCTTGCTGATAAATAATGGGCGACTGTAACCACTCGTATAATGGCCCGTTTGATTTAAGAAAAAGTTTCAGCGCCTTTTTTAAGTCCCAACCTCCAATATCCAAAACTTCGTTAACGGGCAATCCAAGCACATCGGGCGGTTCAGTTATACTTAAATACTTATTATTGTTGTGAGCATAAATAAAGCGTACATCAAAATCACTATCCGGTGATTCAAACCCCCAGGCTCTGCTTCCTGACTCGCACGCGTATAAAATTTTTATGCTTTCGCGCTGCTCTAACTCTAAGAGCTTATTTAAAATGATTTCTTTCATGTTGCGGTTAGATTAAAATACGACGGCAACATTTGACGTCAAAGTTTTCTATGGCTTAATTGCCGTTGGTTTTAATCAACGGAGAAATAAATAAAAGACAGGAGCTTTAGCCAAATAGTAGTGTTAAATATAGTCTGTCATATTGAGCGCAGCGAAATATCTTATACACTATGCCTAACCAGCGGTCTACCTGTCGCTTTTATAAGATCCTTCGCTGTAGCTCAGGACGACAAAGACTTCTTAATGCCTTGCCCGTCTCTTCAGCACTCCACCGGCGGCTTCTTTAATAATGCCGGTAAAGATGAACGCGCGCGGGTCTATATCATGTACAATGTTGCGCAAGCGGCGTACTTCCAGGCGGGTAACAACGGTATAGATGATGTCAACCGGGTGGCTAACATCAAAGCTCTCTTTTAAAAAGCCGCGCTCGCCTTTGTAAACGGTAATGCCACGGCCAAGGTTCATTACCAGTTCACGCTTAATAACTTCGCTTTGGCCAGATATAATGGTAACCCCTGTATATTCTTCCAAACCTTCAATAACAAAGTTGATGGTGCGCGATGCTGTATAATAGGTCAGTATAGAATAAAGCGCGGTAGGCAACCCCATTTTTATACCCGCTATCAGGAAGATAATAATGTTAATGCCCAAAATGATCTCGCTAATGGTAAAGCTGATGCGTTTACCTGTATAAAGCGCTAAAACTTCAATGCCATCTAACGCGCAGCCCCCACGCATGGCCAAACCCACACCTATACCCATAAACACACCACCGAAGATGGATACCAACAACTTATCGCTGGTAACGGGCTCAAACGGAATGAGTAACAGCGCTAAACCCAAAGCAATAACAGCAGCCAGTGTTTTTAGCGCAAACCTGCGACTAACCTGGTAAGCACCCATTACAATAAAAGGCAGGTTGGCCAGCACAATTACGTAAGCAATATTGTAATGGTAGGTTTCGTGTATCAGCAGTGATATACCGGTAACACCGCCGTCAAAAAAACTGTTAGGAACCAAAAAGCTTTTAAGGGCGAAGCTGCAAAACAAAATACCTGCTACCGTATAAAAAACATCAGTTAGCCACTGTGGTATGAGTTTATTTTTCATGTAGTATGTAAACGGGCTTTTATTGCTGCTAAGTTAAGCTCTTTTTGCGCTTGTCGGGTATTTATAGCTGTTTTTGTGAAATATTGATGCTGTCGCATAAAATCAATCTGCATTCGGTCCCATTCTTCGCGGGTTTTTACTTTTGCGGTTAGCAATAGTTCGTTATACAACTTATCGCTTATGGTAAAAAAATCATCGCGGCCCAAATAATCCAGATCAGCATCAGCAATTATCTCACCTAAATTATCTTGTGGCGATTGTGGAAGGCGGGTAGCGTGTATAATATGGCATATGGTTTCAATTTCTTCGGCATTATAACCGGCAGCAGGCAAATGTTCAATCGCTAATTTGCACGATTGTTCTTCGTGCCCCTCGTTAGTGATTAAAAACCCCGAGTCGTGGTACCAGGCAGCCGCCAATAATAGGTCTGTTTGTTGAGGACTGATACTTTCACCTTCGGCCAATCGAAGCGCGGCGGCATGTACGTCTCGGGTATGCATATCGTTATGATAACAAAAATAAGCTGGCAGGTCACGCTCCAGTTTCGCAATAATAAATTCACCGGCGGTTGCAGATCGCATAATTGGTTTAAACAGGGGGGCTAATATATAAAATGTTCAGCATGTGCGTGTACCACTGCCCTCTTTGCCCGTAAAGCAATAATTAGCTATATTTAGCACATATATAAGCAACGGTAAATGACTTTTTTCTTCTTTTTGGCTGCCTTTTTATTGTTTAACTGGCTTAACCGCGCCATTAAAGGGACACCTTTGCAAGAACGGTGGCGCACCATATTCAATTTCGGGCAGATAGGTGCGATATTAATCTATGCTTTTTTAGAGAATATTTTGAGGGGCATACCGCTGCTTATTATAGGCGATGCATTGCTGTTCGGATCTATTTGGTACCTCAACAAGCAAGACGAATTTAAGGGTTTTAGAGGTTATTTCGAGTCGCATTACCCGCTTATAGCAACAGGCGTTATAATTATACTGGTAAAACTTATACTGCCTGATTTTTATGAGGAGTACGGCGAGTATTTTGCTTTGCCGGTAGTAGCGGCTTTTGTTTGGATAATGAGTCGTTGGGCAGCTTCAAAAAAACAACGGGAAGAATTACGCATAGTTAAAGCCCAAAACCTTGAGCTTGACCGCCTGGTGGCGGAGCGTACTGCCGAGCTGACCCTCCAAAAACAAGAACTTGAAAAAGCTATTGAACTGTTGCAAACCACGCAACAGCAATTGATACAGGCCGAAAAACTGGCCTCGTTAGGCGAGCTTACAGCAGGTATAGCCCACGAGATACAAAACCCGCTTAACTTTGTCAACAACTTCGCTGATGTAAGTACGGAACTGATTGATGAAATGGAGGAGGAGCTGAACAAGGGCGATACCGAAGAAGCCATTGCCATTGCCGGCGACCTTAAACAAAACCTTGAAAAAATTATACACCATGGTAAACGTGCCGACAGTATTGTTAAAGGCATGTTGCAACATAGCCGTGCCAGCACAGGCCAAAAAGAAAAGGTGAACATCAACAATCTGGCTGATGAGTACCTCCGCTTGGCTTATCACGGATTGCGCGCTAAAGACAAAAGCTTTAATGCCGAAATGATAACACATTTTGCCGATGGTATGCCTTTCATTAATGTTGTACCGCAAGATGTTGGCAGGGTATTACTTAATCTGTTTACCAACGCGTTTTACGCGGTAAGGCAAAAGCAAAAAACGGCTGGTGCAGATTTTAAGCCCTTGCTTGAAGTAACCACTACTTTTACTGCAGAGGACGTGATCATTAAAGTGAAAGATAATGGTACAGGTATCCCCGATGAAATAAGGGATAAAATAATGCAGCCCTTTTTTACTACCAAGCCTACAGGCGAGGGTACCGGGCTGGGCCTTTCATTAAGTTATGATATTATTGTGAAAGGACATGGCGGTAACATTGACATTGAATCTGCCGAAGGCGAAGGCTCAACCTTTACAATTGAACTGCCCATTGCCTGATAATTGCTATATTTAAACGCTTATGAAGATATTGGTTGTAGATGATGAGGCGGACGTACAGCCGCTTTTTTTGCAGCGTTTCCGTAAAGAAATCAAAAATCATGAACTTGATTTTGACTTTGCCTTTTCGGGCGAAGAGGCCCTGACTTATCTGGAAGAAAAACACTCGGAAGTGGTGCTGATCCTGTCAGACATTAACATGCCCGGCATGAGCGGCTTGGATCTGCTGGTAAAAATACGTGAGGACTATGATAACCCGCCGCCCCTGGTGATGATGATAACCGCTTACGGCGACGAAGAGAACAAAAACAGCGCCTTGCAAAGAGGGGCCAATGACTTTTTGACCAAGCCGCTTGATTTTAACATACTGAAAGAAAAACTAAATACTGTACTGCATAATGGCTAAAATACTGGTTGTAGATGATGAGGCAGACCTGGAGATACTGGTAAAGCAAAAATTCAGGAAGAAGATTCGCGAGAACGTTTATGAGTTTGTGTTTGCGCAAAACGGCGAGGAAGCGCTGGCCAAAATAGATGAGCACAACGATATTGATATTGTATTGAGCGATATCAACATGCCTATAATGGATGGCCTTACATTGCTTGGCCGCCTGCCCGATGCTAACCCTATGCTTAAGGCTGTAATGGTATCGGCTTATGGCGATATGCAGAACATACGTGCTGCCATGAACCGTGGCGCGTTTGACTTTGTATGCAAGCCTGTTGATTTTGATGACCTGGACCTTACCATGCAAAAAACAATTGAGCATGTTAAGCAATTGCAGGAAACCATCAAGGCCATAAAAGAAAATAACATACTTAAGATGTATGTGGATGAGAATGTGCTGAATTTCATGACGCACAAAGAGTTTGAAAATGGCCTTCTTAAAAACGAACTGACCGAGGGCACGGTAATGTTTATGGATGTGAGCGGTTTTACTTCTATAACAGAGCAGGTGCCGGTTAACACGGTGGTTGAAATGCTAAACGGCTTGTTTGACAAGATTGTAAAAGAGATTATAACACAAGGAGGCCGTGTTGATAAATTTATGGGCGATGCCGTGATGGCCGTTTTCCGTGGTGATTACCATCTGGACAGGGCCATTGATACCGCTCTTGCGGTGCGCAAGCAAATGAGTTCGGTACCGGCATTGCAAGTAGGCGATAAAACTTTTGAGGCCAATATTTCCGTAGGGATCAACTCGGGCGAGATGATCACGGGCAATATTGGTTCAGCTTCGCTTAAACGCTTAGACTATACAGTGGTAGGGGATGCCGTGAACCTAGCGCAGCGCTTACAGTCTGTTGCCAAGCCAGGGCAAATAGTAATTACAGAGCAGGCTTATGAGAAAGCTAAGGAATCTTTCAGTTGTGAGCGTATTGGTGAGGTTACGCTTAAAAACAAGGCTAATCCATTTATAATATACCAGGTACTGGAATAAAAATTAAAAAGGCCCCGAAGCAATCGCAACGGGGCCTTTCTCATTGGTTTATACTTGGTTTAGAATTGTAGATCGTCTGGGTCTCCACTTCCCTCAAATGTAGGTTGGCCCTCGCTTATTTTAGCTCCCTGTTTTACGTAGCCTTCCTGTTCAAAATCAGTTTTGCGGCCTAATAGCGTAAAGTTTTCTGCCACTATCTCAGTAGTGTATTTTTTTATCCCCTCTTTGTCTTCAAAAAAGCGGGTGCGTAGTTTACCTTCAATGTAAACCAGCTTTCCTTTTTGCAAAAATTTGGCTGCAACATCAGCCAGGCTGCGCCAAAGCACTATGTTATGCCATTCGGTTTGTTCAACCTTTTTGCCGTCTTTATTATAGGTTTCAGAGGTAGCCAAAGGGAAGCTTGCCACAGATACGCCCCCTTCTAAATATCTAATTTCCGGATCCTTGCCTAAGTGGCCAACCAGAATCACTTTGTTTATTCCTGACATGGCTCTAAAAGTACGATGTTTATTTCTAATTTAAAAAATTATCTAAAAATATAAAAATCACCTTTGGTAACGCTATCTTTTTTAAATTTTCTACTTCTATGAAAACCCAGTTAGGGTGCATTGTAAGTGGTTTTTGCTTCAAAACAACAAACCTTACATATAAATGCTGATGCGTTAACACGTGTTTTATAATTGGTGAAGATTTCGTTATGATTAATTTCTTACCGAATATTTCAACCACTTCGGGTAAAGCGATTAATTCATCCATGCTTAACTGATGCGTGGTTTCTATCAGAGGCAGGTCGTACATATTGGCCCATATGTCGTTATCGCTACGTTTATTCATCAATATACGCCCATTCTCATCTTCAAACAAAAAATAATTGAAGAACCGCTCCTTCACTTTTATCTTTTTTGCTTTTACGGGAAAGCTGCCGGCAGCGTTGTGTAAAAATGCATAACAACCCATACGGATGGGGCAAGTGCCGCAGGCGGGATTCTTTGGTTTGCATACCAACGCCCCCAACTCCATCATGGCCTGGTTATGAGCAGCCGGATCTTTCTCGTTCAGGAAATCATCAGCGGCCTGTCTGAATATTTTTTTGCCGGTAGTGCTGTCAATAGGTTGGCTTATGCCCAGGTAGCGCGATAGCACCCGGTAAACGTTACCGTCTAACACAGCTCTGGCTTCGTTAGCCGAAAAAGACGATATGGCCGCGGCAGTATATTCGCCTATGCCTTTTAGTTTTATAAGTTGATCATAACTCGTGGGGAACACACCATTATACTCTTCCTGCACCTGTTTTGCGGTTTTTAACATGTTGCGCCCCCTTGAATAATAGCCAAGGCCCTGCCAAAGCTTTAAGATGTCATCCTCTGGTGCTGCGGCAAAATCTATAACGGTTGGATATTTTTCCAGAAAGCGCTGATAGTAAGGCAAGCCCTGCTCTACACGGGTTTGCTGTAGAATAATTTCCGATAGCCAAATGGTGTAAGCGTCGGTTGTATGGCGCCATGGCAGGTCGCGTTTAATAGCGTGGTACCAGTTTATAAGCTCTTGTTGAACATGCATAACCTGCAAAAGTAGGAGTTATTGCGCTAATTGTGTGGCATTTGTAATATATAATGGTGTAGCTGATACCCCGGCAAAAAAAAAGCCGTAATTATTTCAAACTTTGCCGATAAAAAGATACTTTTGCAACCCCAAATCAGTTAAGTAATAATATATTAAAGGAAAAATAAAACATGACTAAAGCAGAAATTATTACCGAGATCTCATCTAAAACAGGTATAGAAAAAGTTGACGTTCAGGAAACAGTTGAGGCGTTTTTCAAAGTAGTGAAAAACTCTATGGTAAGCGGTGAGAACGTGTATGTTAGAGGATTCGGTAGTTTTGTTATTAAGAAAAGAGCTAAGAAAACAGCTCGTAACATTTCAAAAAATACTGCAATTATTATCCCTGAGCACTTTGTACCAAGCTTTAAGCCAGCAAAAACTTTTGTTGAGAAAGTAAAAACCGGTAACAAAGCTTCTAAATAAGCATTAAAAAATTAAAGGATATGAGAACAAAACAAATAGCATTTATAGCAGCCATTGTGTTAGTTATGGGCTATTTGTATGTTCAGCCTTTAAAAGCCCTGACCAAGGCCGAAAGTAGCCACGATACCCCTCAGAATGAAGCTGCTGCTGCCCCTGCAGTTAAAGTAACCGTTGAAAGTGTTTCTACCACAGCCAAAGCGGCTATTGGCGGAGGGCTTTCTGCAAAGATAACTGATCTGGAAGCCAAACTTCAAAAGGCAACTACCGACGCGGAAAAAACTGATATTCAAAAGCAACTGGCAAAAAGCTGGGATGATGTAAATCAGCCTGCTCCTGCCGCTTTTTATTATATGGCACTTGCCCGCAAAGAAAATACGTTTAATCAATGGATGAATGCGGGTAACCGCTTTAACGATGCCTCTAAAATGTCGGCAGATACAGCCGCGGCGCCTACTTTTGTAAGCAACGCTGTTGAGGCATTTCAAAATGCTACTAAACTTAACCCTGCCAGCCTTGATGCTAAAACAGGTTTAGGTGTAGCTTATGTTAATGGCGGTGCCGGCCCAATGCAAGGTATAGCGTTATTGCGCGAGGTGGTTGAAAAAGATCCTAACAACGTTGCGGCTAACATGAATCTTGGTCTGTTCTCCATGAAATCTGGCCAGTATGACAAAGCTGTACAGCGTTTTAAAACGCTTATAGCTATTAAGCCCGACTTTGAAGCTTATTTCTATTTAGCTGAAAGCTACAAGCAAATAGGCAAAAAACAAGAAGCTATTGCGGCTTACCAAAAATGCAAGGAATTAATGCCTGATCCAACATTTACTCAGCGCATTGACCAGTATATAAAGGAATTACAAAATTAAGTTAAACACATTTAAAAAATTATTATTATGCCAAGCGGTAAAAAACGTAAAAGACATAAAATGGCTACTCACAAACGCAAAAAGCGTTTAAGAAAAAACAGGCACAAAAAGAAATAAGATGAGGGGCTATATGCCCCCTTATTTGCTTTTGTAGCAAAGCAGATACGCATTTATTGTTTTTTTACCCTAATGATATGCCTTTAAGTACGCTTAAACGGGCATTATAAGAAATGGAGTAGCAGTTGATAAAAGAATTAATTATCGATTCATCCCCAAACGGGGCTACCATTGCATTATTACAGGATAAACAACTCGTTGAGCTTCACAAAGAACAAATAAGCAACAATTATACTGTTGGCGATATTTATCTCGGGCGCATTAAAAAGCTTATGCCCGGGCTAAATGCCGCTTTTGTCGATGTTGGCTACGAGAAAGATGCTTTTCTGCACTATCTTGACCTTGGTCCGCAGGTGCAAAGCCTGTTAAAACTGACCAAGCAGGTGCGTGGTGGCAGTTACAAATCAAAATTGCTGGATGGCCTTAAGCTGGAAGAAGATATAAGTAAGGGAGGAAAGATCTCTGACGTATTGACCAAAAACCAGCTTGTTCCTGTGCAGATAGCTAAGGAGCCTATATCTACCAAAGGTCCCCGTTTAAGCTCTGATTTGTCTATTGCCGGACGTTACGTAGTGCTGGTGCCTTTTTCTGATGTGATATCCATATCAAAGAAAATAAAAAGCAACACCGAGCGCACGCGTTTGCGCAAGATAGTGGAAAGCATAAAACCTCAAAATTTTGGGGTTATTATCCGCACCGTTTCTGAAGGAAAAGGTGTAATCGAAATGCAAAAAGACCTGCTTGATCTGATATCAAAGTGGGAAGCCTTTGTTACGCGCCTGCCTGCGGTAGAGCCGGGGAAGAAAGTATTGGGCGAAATTGGCCGTACTTCAACAATTTTACGGGATATTTTAAATCCCGATTTTCAAAGTATTCACCTAAACGATGCCAGCTTATTTGAAGAGGTAAAATCGTACATACGCGATATATCTCCTGATCTGGAAAGCATCGTAAAGTTGCATAAACACAAAGACCCGATATTTGACCACTTTGGGGTGGACAAACAAATTAAAGGTGCCTTTGGAAAAACGGTAAACCTGGCGGGCGGTGCCTACCTGGTTATTGAACATACCGAAGCGTTACACGTTATTGATGTTAATAGCGGCAACCGCACAGCAAGCAAAGAAAACCAGGAAGAGAACGCTTTCCAGGTGAATAAAGAGGCTGCTAAAGAAATTGCAAGACAACTGCGCCTGCGCGATATGGGCGGCATTGTGGTGATCGATTTTATTGACATGCACAAGCCAACTAACCGTAAAGAGCTATTTGACTTTTTACGTGCCGAAATGGCGCATGACAGGGCTAAGCACACTATTTTGCCGCCAAGCAAATTCGGACTGGTACAAATTACCCGTCAGCGTGTTAGGCCCGAAATGAATATTGTTACCAGCGAGGTTTGCCCGGCTTGTCATGGTACAGGCACCATAAGGCCAACCGTTTTATTGCTGGACGATATAGAGAACAACTTTAATTATATACTGCTTGAACAAAACGAGCGTGGCATAACTTTATGCGTACACCCGTATATTGAAGCGTATATTAAAAAGGGAATCATCAGCTTACAGATGAAATGGTTCTTTAAATATAACCAGTGGATAAAGGTTAAAAGCAACCCATCTTACCAAATGACGGAGTTCCGTTTCTTCTCATCAAAAGATGAAGAAATAAAGCTTTAGATATGCGGATGAGCAGATATGCAGAAGTGCAGATGTTTTAATTAGCATCTGCACTTTTTGCTTTGGGAGACAATAAATGCTTTACATGGATATAGGAGTTCTACTTAACTAAATAAAATAGAATGCTTGTCTAACTTGCGCCAAATAGTTGTAATTTTATTATCTACTTGCTTACAACTTATTCACCTTGTCCATGAGTATCCTTACAATAACCAACACAAACAGAAAATGGAACCAAGTAATTTTATGGTGGGAAATCAGGCGGATTACCTACAATTTTATAGTGCTTGGGGTAGGCCTGTTAAGTTTCTTCATAAGCTATGTCTCTATTCCGCTTGTTTATATTTCAATAGCTTTTTGGCTTAATGCAATTTATACGTTGGGATGGATTATTGAATTGTCAATTCAAAAATATTCGTCTCAACGTTTTAAATTGAACTATCCGCCGTATGCATATCTGTCATACCTTGCTTTTTCTTCAGTAATTGTTGTCAGTTTGGCGCTTTACTTTTACAATATCTATAATTGATTATATCGCTTTTTCACAGGAAGCTTCCTGCCTCGCAATGAAGGCTTAGGCTTGACAGAAACAAGGGAATTGTTGAATGAGGTAGCAGTAGCCTGCATAACGCCGTTTTCAACGCTATCAACACGGTACGCCTCCGGCACCCACTCCAATCTTATTTTGCAATCGTTATGCATAGTAATATGCTAATTAATTTAGCAATCAAATTTGATAATCATAATATAATCCGCACATTTGCACACAAGCATATCTGCACATCAACTCAATGGCTAAAACCAAGATAGCATATTTTTGTCAAAGTTGCGGCTTTGAAAGCGCCAAATGGCTGGGCAAATGCCCGTCGTGCCAGCAATGGAATACCTTTGTTGAGGAAGTATTGGAAAAACCCAATACCTCGGTCCCAACCTGGAAAGTTAGTAATTCAACCACGCAGCAACGCGCAGCAAAACCCGTAGCCGTAAATGACATTACTTACACCGAAGAACACCGTACCCTTACACCTGATGCTGAATTTAACCGCGTTTTAGGTGGAGGAATAGTGCCGGGTTCGTTGGTGTTAATAGGAGGAGAGCCTGGTATAGGTAAATCAACTCTGATGCTGCAACTCGCCCTAAACATGCCGGGGCAAAAAGTACTGTATATATCCGGCGAGGAAAGCGATAGGCAAATAAAGATGAGAGCGGAGAGATTGTCCGCAGTTAGCAGTGGGCAGTTAGCAGTTAACGAAAAATCCGAAATCAAAAATCCGAAATCCGAAAGCAACCAGAGCTGCTTCATCCTCACCGAAACCTCCACCCAAAACATATTTAAGCAAATAGAAGAATTACAACCCGACCTGGTGGTGGTCGACTCTATACAAACCCTGCATTCGGCACATATTGAATCTACACCTGGCAGCGTATCTCAGGTTAGGGAGTGTACAGCAGAATTGCTGCGCTTTGCCAAAGAAAGCGCTACGCCGGTGTTTTTAATTGGCCACATCACCAAAGATGGTATGATTGCCGGTCCGAAAATACTGGAGCATATGGTTGATACCGTTTTGCAGTTTGAAGGCGACAGGCACCATGTTTACCGCATTTTACGTACTGTAAAGAACAGGTTTGGTTCGTCGTCAGAGTTGGGTATATATGAGATGCTGGGTGAAGGTTTGCGCGAGGTTTCAAACCCATCAGAAATACTATTATCGCAGCGCGATGAGCAGTTAAGCGGCATAACCATATCTGCTACTTTAGAAGGTATGCGCCCTATGTTAATTGAAACACAAGCATTGGTAAGCACATCTCCTTACGGTACCCCTCAACGTAATGCCAACGGTTTCGACACCAAACGTATGAACATGCTGCTGGCCGTGTTGGAAAAACGCTGTGGCTTTAAATTAGGCGCTAAAGACGTGTTTTTGAATATAACGGGGGGAATAAGGGTGGAAGACCCGGCTATTGACCTTGGTTTGG
Organism: Mucilaginibacter auburnensis; assembly: GCF_002797815.1. NCBI lineage: Bacteria > Pseudomonadati > Bacteroidota > Sphingobacteriia > Sphingobacteriales > Sphingobacteriaceae > Mucilaginibacter > Mucilaginibacter auburnensis. The sequence goes on along the minus strand of NZ_PGFJ01000002.1, from coordinate 1,627,211 downwards.
CTGCTGCCATCATATCATCGCATGAGGATATGCCCATACCTGCTAAAACCTGCTTTGCCGGCGAGATCGGTCTGTCGGGCGAGATAAGGGCTGTAAACCGAGTAGAGCAACGAATTGCCGAAGCGCAGAAGCTTGGCTTTGAGCAGATATTTATTTCAAAATACAACCTGCCGCAGGCCGGTAAAGGCAAACAGATAAGCATTGACCTTTCGCGCTACACCATTCAAATAAAACCTGTAGCTAATATTGAGGAAGTGTTTGGCTTGTTATTTGGATAAAAGGCGGCGTAATTGTTTACGCCACCTTTTTATAATTATGGAGTAACAGTAATAGCCAGCTTACGTACCACGTTGTTGGCAAAGTCGGCTACATAGGCGTTTCCGGCTGCATCTACAGCGATACCGGTTGGCGAGCTAAATAAAGATGTTGCGCCTGTTCCGTTAGCATAACCAGTTGTGTTTGCTTTACCTGCAAGCACGTAAAGCGATTTTGAAGAAGCGCGCAGCTGTAATATCTGACCGCCTTTATCAACAATATAAATATTTGATTGCGGATCAATGGTTATAGCTACAGGCGTACCAATTTGATTAGGGTAATTTGGACCACCACCTATAGTGGTTACTATGCCCGTTGTTACATTTACTTTACGTAGAGCTTTGTTTCCCTGATCGGCAACAATAAGGCTGCCTTGTGCGTCAATTGCAACAGAAGCCGGGCCATTAAATGATGCTACATTACTATTGGCTGCAACGCTATTTACATATCGAGCTATACCATCGCCTGCCAATGTAGTAACTACGCCTGCAGATGTTATTTTTCTGATACGGTTATTGCCAAAGTCGGCAACATATAAATTACCGTTCGCATCTAAAGCAAGGCTGCGTGGAACATTAAATAACGCTTTCAACGGATCAGTTGAGTCAGCGTAACCTGCGCTGCCTGTTGGTGAGCCGGCAAAAGTAGTAACCACACCTGCCGCTGTAATTTTTCTGATAGCGTGATTGCCGGCATCAGCAACGTATGTGTTGCCCGCGGCATCAACTACCATTCCTCTGCTGCCATAAAAACGGGCATCTGCCAAATTGCCGTTTACATAGCCACGACCGGAATTGGTTAGTGTGAGTACATCACCTGTTGCAGACACTGTTCTGACGGCGTTATTTACCACATCTGTTAATTGCAACAAACCGGTTTTGCTGTTAAAAGCTATATCCTGCGGGCCGTCAAAGCGGGCGTTGGCACCGGTTCCGTCCACAAAACCAAATGTGCTGCTGCCGGCAATTGTACTTACGTCAACATCCAATTTAAACGTTGAAGATGGAGTTGTGAAAGTTATCACATCTCCATAAAATGTTCCGGCCTTGTTAATTCCGTATGCCCTGGCATAATATTTAGTTGCAGGTGTTAAGCCGTTAAGCTTTCCTCCAAAAACGAAGGCTAAAGAGTCAACGGCAACTTTTGAATCCGCCACGCTAGGCGTGGCGTTGGTAGCGCTATAGCATATACCGTTCGAGGTCATAGCATCGCCAATGCTTAATAATTCTCCACCAATTCTAACAGATGAAGGTGTTACATTGGTTATGATAGGAGCTGTTCCAATATTGATCTCAACCGGTGGTGGATCAGATTTTTTACAACTACTGATAAACAAAGCCACTATTAAAAAAGCTACAAAACTGCCTGATAAATATCTCTTCATGTTAATGTTATATGCTTAGGGCCAAAAAATAGTAATTAAATCGTTTTGGCCGCAGGGTACAAAAGTAGTTGTTTAAACGGTTTTGCCTACCGGCCCGCTACAATAAATTTGTTAAATGTATAGCAATTGTACCATTGTTGGCAGGTTATTAAATCATTTTAACATATATTAACATAAATTTGGACCTTATGTCCACATCCTTGAACAAGTATTCGGCGTATATTAAATAAACAATTCCGGGCAACTCTGCATGAAAATTATAAAAGAAAAGCATTCGTTAGCTATGCGCTGGTTTCACTGGCTCAACTTTCCGTTGCTTGCTGTTATGATATGGAGCGGATTGCTTATTTATTGGGCTAACGATGTTTATTCAATCACGCTGTTTGGTCATACTTACGTACGTTTCTTTCCTAAATGGTTTTATGATGCCCTGGAGATACCGCACCGCCTTTCAGAAGGGATGGCTTTTCATTTTCTGTTTATGTGGTTTTTTACGTTAAACGGATTTTTTTATGTTTTATATACAGCCATTTCTGGCGAGTGGCGACAGTTGCTGCCCAATAAAAATTCATTTAAAGAGGCGTGGCTGGTTTTGCTGCATGATCTGCACATCCGTAAAACAGCTCCGCCGCAAAAAAAGTACAACGCCGCACAGCGTATAGCTTATACGGCAATTATTATAATGGGCTTTGGTTCGGTAATAACAGGTTTGGCCATATATAAACCGGTACAGTTTTATTACCTCACCTGGCTTTGTGGCGGCTATCATTTAGCCAGAATATGGCACTTTGTGCTAACCATAGGTTACGTGCTGTTTTTTTTGATACACATAATTCAGGTAATTTTAGCGGGATGGCAAAATTTTCAATCGGTTATTACCGGGTTTGAGGTAGTAGCCGACAAGCGTTCAATTAACAGGAAAAGTAATGACACCGAAGAAAAATAAAAAACCGCTAACTGTTGATCAAAAGATCAGCCGACGGACATTCATTTCGTTCGGTGCTTTTACGGCGTTATCAGCAAGCGTTTATTTTTCATGGCGTTGGCTGTATAAGTCGCCGCTTGAAATGCCCGCTGCAACAAAGGGAACACGTGCCCCCTTACGCGATGCTTTGAATAACAACGAAAAGATATTTCGCAGCGGATTCAGTCATAAACATCTGGTTAAAACCTACCCCAAATCCATGGCTGCAAAAACAGTACGGTACAACAGCTCGGTGGGGATGAATTTGAAAACGCCGTTTAACGTAGCCGAATGGAAATTGCAGATAAATAAGGCCTCCGGCGAGGTATTGAACCTATCATTGGCTGATATAAAGGCGCTACCAAAAACCGAGATAATTTTTGCGTTTAAGTGTGTTGAAGGCTGGGATCAGATCTCCCACTGGGGCGGTGTTAAATTCGCTGATCTGATCGCACACTATAATCTTCAGGAAGAAACTAAATTTGCATACGTAGCTATGGAAACGCCCGATAAGGGCTACTATGTAGGTATAGATACACCAAGCGCCACGCATCCGCAAACTATACTGGCTTATGAAGTTAACGGAAAGCCGCTGCCGGTTAAACATGGGGCGCCGTTACGGCTGATCATCCCGGTTAAATACGGTATTAAAAACATAAAGCGCATAGGCAGTATTAGTTTTGCCAATGAGCGCCCGCGCGATTACTGGGCCGAGCGAGGCTACGATTACTATTCAGGACTATAATCTAACCCATGTCAGATCTGAAACAAGAGTTATATAACGCATGCCTTGCGTATGTGCAGCGCAGTATTGATGCCGCTCAGCAAGGTATTATTGAGGCCCAACAGGCCGCCAAAGAAGATACTAAAAGCAGCGCAGGCGACAAATACGAAACAGGGCGCGAAATGGCACAGCAGGAAAGTAACCGCAACATGGCGCAACTGCACGAAGCCAATAAGCTTAAAGTACAGTTGCAGCAGGTGCCGTTAATTCCATCATCAGTAGTGGATAATGGGAGTATTGTGTTCACCAACTCCGGAAACTTTTACGTAGCCATAAGCGCCGGCTCTTTACAGTTGGACAGTACTAAGTACTTTGCTATTTCTTTAGCATCGCCCATAGGTCAAAAAATGAAAGGTTTGAAAGCGGGTGAGAGTTTTAACCTGAACGGAAAAAACTATTCAATAAAAGAAGTCAGATAATCTTTAAACCAAGCCCGGCATCATCGCCAAGTATATACTTGCCATTGTAAAAGGGAGGCATGGCAAAAGGGTTATTGGTGGTTAAAAACGGTCCGTCAATGTCGGCCCAATCGCATTGGGGCGCCAGCGCTGCAGCAGCCAGTGTAGCACAACTGGTTTCGCTCATGCAGCCAATAAGTATTTTCAAACCACATTCTCGGGCTTTATCTATCATTTGTTTAGCCTCAAACATGCCGGTGCATTTCATCAGCTTAATATTAATGCCATGGTAAACATCAATGGCTGTTTCTACATCGGTGAGGCGCTGCACTGCTTCGTCACCAATAATAGGTATGGGGCTTTGGGCGGTAAGCCATGCATTACCCTCTACATCGTGCTTCGGCATAGGCTGCTCAATTAAAACTACGCCTTGCTCAAATAGCCACCAAATCATTTCAATTGCTTCGGCGCGGTCTGTCCAACCCTGGTTTACATCTACATACAAAGGTACGTCGGTAACAGACCGTATGGCCGATATGGCAAGTTTATCATCAGGGCTGCCGAGCTTAACTTTTATAACTTCAAACCCTGTGGCTTCCGTAGCTTTTTCGCGCATGGTAACTGGTGTATCAATACCAATGGTAAAGCTTGTGGGCGGCATTAAAACCGGGTTGCTTTTCACTAACTGCCAACAAGGTGTGTTGGTGAGTTTCCCATGCAAATCATGCAGCGCAATGTCAACAGCAGCTTTTATGGCAGTATTGCCAATACTAACGCTATCTAAATATTGATGTATCTCCGGAAAGTTGAAGGGATGCTTAAATTTGGTTATATCTATTTTATCAAGATAGGCTGTTGCACTCTGAATGCTCTCGCCTAAATATGGCACCATTGAGGCTTCGCCGTAGCCGGTAAAGCCTTCGTGCTCAATTTCAACCAACATTAGCGGCGTTGATACCCGCGAATGACCGGAAATGGTGAAGCTGTGCTTCAGTAACAGATCAAAGGGCCGGTAGCTTAGCTTCATATTATACAGGCAAAGCTAATAAAATTTGACTCAACCCCTGCCCCCTCTCTACTGCATAGAGAGGGGAGATTGGAATTACAATCTCCCACTTACCCTTTTTCCGCCGAAGGCGAAGAGAGGGCCGAACAGCGAAGCGTGGTCGGGGTGAGTAAACGAACGGCTGTTTTCACCGATATTCATCCTTTATCCAATTTTTTCACCGCCCAAAAAACCATTTTCACCGAGATGTTGAACAGGCTAACCTATTTTGCATGTGCCCGTTTTAGTTTGTAACTTACTTTTGAATCAACAAACTAAAACAAACAAACTAATACTTACTACAATGGACTACTACAGCAACCCATACATGTCAATGCCAGGTGTAACCAGCGAAGAACTTACCTTTTTGCAACAGGCAACTGCCGAGCTAAGTGACAATCAGAAGAAACACTTTTACCTGATCTACACCGGCAAGCGCAAAAGCCCGCAAGACATATTGATCTTTACCTTAATTGGCTTTTTCGGCGTAGCTGGTATTCAGCGCTTCCTGGTTGGTCAAATAGGCATGGGTATACTTTACTTCTTTACCGGTGGTTTGTGCTTCATAGGTACAATTGTTGACCTGGTAAACCACAAACAAATTGCTACAGATTTTAACCGTAAAATGGCTTACGAAAGTTTCCAGATAGCTAAAATGAGTGTTTAACAATTAAATCTTTACACAATGAAAATTATAGATCAACAATTAGCCGATAGCCTTTTAACCAATTTTGATAAAGAGTTAAAAAGTATTTTGCAAACAGACCTTAACAAGGTAAAAGGCAATAAGGCAAAAAGAAAATAAAAGGATCAAAGCATCTTTTACAAAGAGATCAAAACAAGGCAAGCAGTGGTAAACCGGTTGGGTTAGCGCCACAGAAAATATTGCCCGGTGTTTTGATCTCTGTTTGTTATGCAGTTTTTTCGATCCCCTTGTCGATCCTTTGAAACTGAAATAAATAATTTATTTTCTATTTGAACGCGATATTGATAGCTTAGCTCATATATGAAATTAGCTCAACTTACCGCTTACCTGGAAAGCCTGGCGCCGCTTAGCTATCAGGAAGATTATGATAATGCCGGTCTGATAGTGGGCAATCCCGATATGGAGATCCATCAGGCATTAATATCATTAGATTGCATTGAAGCGGTAGTTGACGAAGCCATTGCTACTGGCTGCCAGCTCATTATATCTCATCACCCTATAGTTTTTAAAGGCCTTAAAAAATTTAATGGCAAAACCTATGTGGAGCGCGTAGTTGAAAAGGCTATCCGTAACAACATTGCTATTTACGCTATCCACACCAATCTGGATAACATCGACACCGGTGTTAATGCCCGTATTTGTCAAACATTAGGCTTACAAAATTGCCGTGTGTTAGCGCCCAAACAAGGCTTGCTTAAAAAGCTGGTTGCCTATGTACCCAATAGCCATGCGGAGCAGGTACGCAACGCGTTGTTCCATGCGGGAGCAGGCAATATTGGTAATTATAGCGAGTGTAGCTTTAGCAGCGCCGGCAGCGGCACTTTTAAAGGCGGCGACGATACAACGCCTTATGTTGGTGAGCCCGGTGAACGCCACACCGAAAGCGAGGTTAAAATTGAAACTATTTATCCGGTTAACCTGGAAAGCAAAATTTTGATGGCACTGGTATTGGCGCATCCTTATGAGGAGGTGGCTTATGATCTGTATAATCTTACCAATCAGCACCAGCAGGTAGGCTCGGGAATGATAGGCGAACTGGAAATACCCATGGATGAAGAGCAATTTTTGTCTATGGTAAAAGATAAATTGAATGCGCAGGTGATACGACATACTGAACTGCGCTATAAAACCGTTAAGAAGGTAGCTGTTTGCGGCGGGGCCGGAGGGTTTTTGCTGAAGCAGGCCGTTGCCGCCGGGGCCGACTTTTTTGTTACTGCCGACTATAAATATCATGAGTTTTTTGATGCCGAGGGTAAGATAGTTATTGCAGATGTGGGACACTTTGAAAGTGAGCAATTTACACAGCAATTATTGTGTGAAATAATTCAAAAGAAATTTAGTAACTTTGCCGTCCGTTTAACAGAAATAAATACAAACCCTGTCAAATACTATATTTAATGGAACAAACCGTTGAACAAAAGCTTAAAGCTTTATATGAACTTCAAACCATCCACAGCAAGATTGATAAGATACGCCAGGTAAGAGGTGAGCTGCCTATGGAGGTTGCCGACCTTGAGGATGATGTTGCCGGTTTGGAAACCCGCATTCAAAAAATAAAAAGCGAGCTGGATGATCTGGAGGATGATATTGTAACACGCAAAAATATCATCAGAGACGCTCAGGCAAATATTAAAAAATACGAGACGCAACTAAACGAGGTTAAAAACAACCGAGAGTACGATGCTATTTCAAAAGAAATTGAAATTCAAGGTCTGGATATACAGGTAAGCGAGAAAAAGATCCGTGAGTTTGGTTTCGAGATCACTTCAAAAACTCAGGTTTACGAGAAAGCTTTAGCTGAATTAGAATCGCGCAAAGCTGACCTTGACGTTAAAAAAGCTGAGCTGGATACCATTACTGCCGAAACAGAAAAAGACGAAGCAGAATTGAATGCACAGGCAGAAAAAGCTATCCCGAACATTGATGACCGTTTGTTATTCGCTTATAACCGTTTGCGTAAAAACGCTAAAAACGGTTTGGCTGTAGTAACTATTCAGCGTGATTCATGCTCAGGTTGCTTTAACCAGATTCCGCCACAGCGTCAATCTGATATCCGTCAGCGTAAAAAGATAATCGTATGCGAGCATTGCGGTCGTATATTGATCGATGAGCACATGGCCGAAGCTGAAGGCACTGAAGCATAAGCTATGAAATCTTATTTAAAAAGGCGGAAGGTAAATTTACCTTTCGCCTTTTTTGCTTATGCGTAATTACGCTACGCCCGCATTATATACAGTCAGCGCGTAAATTCTGATCAATAATGTTCAGGAATCTCCCGCCAATACAGTTCAAAAAACATGCTACCAACATCAGTTTCTAAGTTCAAACTTTTTGATTTTTCTGTCGAGATCAACTATAAAAATGAAATTTTAGCAGGACTTACTGTGGCTATGACCATGATGCCCGAGTCCTTGTCCTTCGCTATTCTTGCCGGTTTGCCACCATTAGTCGGCCTGTATGCTGCCTTTATTATGGGTTTGGTTACAGCAATATTTGGCGGCAGGCCGGGGCTTGTTTCAGGTGGTGCAGGTGCAACTGTTGTAGTGTTGATAGCATTAATGAAATCGCACGGCATTGAATACGTTTTTGCAGCGGTAGCGTTAGCCGGAGTTTTTCAAATACTTGTTGGCGTATTTAAGCTGGGCAAGTTTATCAGGTTAGTGCCTCAACCAGTTATGTATGGGTTTGTAAACGGCCTTGCGGTAATTATTTTTATGGCGCAGCTGGAACAGTTTAAAACAATTGTTGGCGGGCAAGTTGTATGGCTTACAGGTTCCTCTCTTTATATGATGGCGGCACTCGTATCATTAACGGTAGTCATTATTATAGGTGTACCCAAACTTACAAAGGCTGTACCACCGTCGTTAATTGCAATTGTTGTAGTATTTGTGATGGTATTAGTATTCAACATAAATACCAAAACAGTGGGTGACATTGCAACTGTAAGCGGCGGCTTTCCGCCGTTTCATATTCCATCAGTGCCTTTTAAACTTGATACGCTTACCATAATTTTCCCATACTCCCTCATTATGGCAGGTGTTGGCCTTACAGAGGGTTTGCTTACCTTAAATTTGGTTGATGAAATAACCGGCACCCGCGGCAACAGCAACCGTGAAGCAGTTGCTCAAGGCAGTGCCAATATATTGAATGGTTTTTTCTTCGGGATGGGAGGCTGCCCAATGATAGCGCAAACATTGGTTAACCTTTCTGCAGGTGCGCGTGCCAGGTTATCAGGTATTGTCGCCTCTTTAACTATACTTGTAATTATACTTTTTGGCGCACCGGTTATTGAGCGCGTGCCTATGGCTGCTTTAACAGGTGTAATGATAATGGTTGCTATCAGCACGTTTGAATGGGCAAGTTTCCGTATCATCAACAAAATGCCCAGGCAAGACATTTTTGTGGGTGTATTAGTGGCGCTAATTACCGTCTGCTTGCATAACTTAGCTTTAGCAGTACTCGTAGGCGTAATTATATCTGCTTTAGTATTCGCTTGGGAAAGTGCCAAAAGAATAAGGGCGAGGAAGTATATTGATGATAAGGGTGTTAAGCACTATGAAATATTTGGTCCGCTGTTTTTTGGTTCAGTTACAGCCTTTAATGACAAGTTTGACGTGATAAATGATCCAGCTGAGGTGATGATTGATTTTAAAGATAGCCGTGTTGCGGATATGTCTGCTATTGAAGCTTTGAATAAACTTACAGAGAAATATAAAAAGTCAGGTAAGAAATTACACTTATGCCATTTAAGCGAAGATTGCCTTACGCTCCTTAAAAATGCTGATGAGGTTATAGATGTTAATATTATGGAAGACCCAACTTATCGTGTAGCTATTGACAGATAAATGAAAGGGAAATGTAGATATTACATTTCCCCTTTCATTTAATAAACTTTTATCAGCAGTAATTACCTACTATCTGCCTCCCGGTGGGCAATGCTCTTTCAAAAACTTGGTGAATATGGTTTGCAAATGCTTGGTAGTACCCTCGCCTTCTGATATGGAATGCGAACGGTTAGGGTATGACATTAGTTGGAATGGTTTGTTGTACTTAACCAACTCGTTTATCAGCAACTCGGCATTATTATAGTGCACATTATCGTCGCCTGTACCATGAATATATAGTAGGTCGCCTTTCAGGTTCTTGGCGTAAGTAACCGGCGATCCTTTGATAAAATAGGAGCGTCCCTCATCATTAGTTGGTACGCCCATATAGCGCTCCTGGTAGATGTTATCATAAGTTAGCTGATAGTCAACCGCTGCAACCGCTATGCCGGTTTTATATATTTCAGGATACTGGAACATCAGGTTAAGGGTTGAAGAACCGCCACCGCTCCAGCCATGTACCGCTACCCGGGTTGGGTCAACAAAAGGCCATTTCAATATTTCCGCAGCAGCCATAGCTTGGTCGCGAATGTTAATGATGCCTATGTTTCGGTAAATAGCTTTGCGCCATTTAGCACCCTTAGGAGCCGGTGATCCGCGTCCGTCAACAGATATGTAAATGTAACCATCATCCGCCATGCTGCCGGCATACCTTGAATTTTTGCCTGCGCTGTAAGTATCGGCAGTGGTTTGGGTAGCTGGCTCGCCGTATACGTAAAATACAACAGGATATTTTTTAGAAGCGTCAAAGTTGGTTGGCTTCACCATCCAGCCGTCCATCTCAATACCATCAACGGTTTTCACTTTGAAGAACTCAGGCTTGTTTTTAGCAGCTGTGTTCAGTTTTATCTGGGTACCGCTAATATACTTATGGTCCGTTAAACTGATCACTTCGCTTGCAGCTGCTGTATAACTGTTTTGGAACGAATGTATGGCCACTTTGCCATTTGGCGATATATCATAGCTATGGGTGCCCGGCAAAGCATAAGGCGACAGGCGCTCCGCACGGCCGCCGGTCAGTTTTACCCTGTGCAGGTAACGCTGAGTAGCATTGTCCGGCGATGCGATAAAATAGATAAATCCGTTCTTTTCATCAATTCTTGAAATGCTGATCACGTCGTAATCGCCTGGAGTTAGCAAAGTTTCTTTACCATCTAAGCCAACGCGATAAATGTGTTTCCAGCCGTCCTTTTCTGTTAGTAATAAAAAGGCTTTGCCCTGCTTTACCCAATCCCAGCCAACAGCGTTACCGCGTACATCAACCCATGCATCGCTCTTTTCCTGATAGATGGAACGGGCAGCACCGGTCTGTGCATTACAGATAAAAATCTTTTCTTCGTTTTGCGGACGGTTCAATTGCAGCAAAATTAGTTCATTTGCATTGGTGGTCCACTCCATACGCGGAATATAATGCTGCACGTTATCTCCCGGCACATCCATCCATTTGGTTTGGGCAGTAGTTACGTCAACTACACCTATTTTGCAGGCGCTTGGATCTTCACCGGCTACAGGATACTCAACCGGTACTACAAAAGGGTAAGTGGCATCAGTTGTGTTCAGCATCAGGTAGTTTTTGATCTTGCGGGCATCTATCTGCCAGTAAGCAATGGTTTTGCTATCCGGCGACCAGCGAAAGCCGTCGCGTGCATCAAACTCTTCCTCATAAGCCCAGTCAAATGTGCCATTGATCATTCTATCGGTTCCATCGGTGGTTAACGCTTTTGCGGTTCCACCTGCAACATCTTCAACATAAATATTATTGCCGCTTACATAAGCCACCTTACTGCCATCAGGCGATAGCTTGGCAAACATCAGCGATGACGCAGGCTTATCTTTGCCTATTTGTTTTAAGGTTTTGTTGGCTGCGTCAAATAACCAGTAATCGCCGCGGGTGTCCTGGCGCCACACGCGTTTAGTGTTGGTATTGATCAAGATCTTTTGGCCGTCGGCAGTAATGGTAAAACGGCGCACGTTAATAGCCTTACCGCCCTGTGGTGTAAGTTGATCTACGCTGGCAAGAACGGTTTTCTTAGTAGCATCGCGCGCGTCCAGAGATACGATCTCGCCGTTTTGAGTGGTATAGTACTGGTAGCCATCTGGCGCCCAATAGCGTTGGGCATTTGCTGTGTATCCTAATAAAAGAATCGCAAAAAGAGGCGATAAAAATTTTATCAACAATTTCATGAGAATAAATAGTTCAGTTAATGTTAAATAAGCTAATGCTTACTTTTGGCGTTAAATTTAATATTTTAAACCGTTATTAAATCAATATAAACTGAAATAGCGTTAAGCTATTATAAACCTGTTATCTCGGTTATTTATATGAGAAGAATATTGTTGTTAGCCGGCTGGTTATTGCTTGGTAGTGTTGCCGTTGGTCAGCGTGCAGACAGAAGTTTGTTTATTAAAGATAGTTTAGACATGTACATTAACCGGGCCATGACCAACTGGCGTATTCCCGGTATGGCGGTGTGCGTGGTAAAAGATAATCAGGTGGTGCTAATGAAGGGCTATGGCATTAAGGAGATGGGCCTTAATGAAGGGGTGGATGAAAATACGCTGTTCATGATTGGCAGTAATACCAAGGCTTTTACTGCGACAGCAGCTGCTATGCTGGCTGACGCTGATAAACTTTCGTTAGATGACAAGGTGAGTAAATACTTTCCCTGGTTTAAGTTAGAAGATAAGGCGGCGGCAGAAATGGCTACCGTGCGCGATCTGCTTTGCCACAGGCTTGGTCTAAAAACCTTTCAAGGCGATTTTACCTTTTACAACAGTAACCTTAACCGCGTTCAGGTTATTGAAAAAATGGCCTTGCTGAAAACATCTTATCCCTTCCGGACGAAATGGGGGTATACCAATTCTGCATTTTTAATGGCAGGTGAGATCATTCCGAGGGTATCAGGCAAGACTTGGGAAGCGTATTTGAAGGAAAATATTTTTGCTCCGTTAGGTATGAGTAATACAATTGCTCTTACTTCGGAGTTGCCTAAATCATTGAACCGCACGGTTGCCCATACTTTGAATGATGAGCGCCTTACACCTGTGCCTTATGGACAACTGGATAACATGGCACCGGCCATGAGTATTTCATCATCTGTAAATGATATGAGCAAATGGGTTATGGCGCTGCTTAACAATGGCAAGGTTGGACCAAGACAGGTTATACCATCTACTGCCATAGCTGCTACACGGACTCCGCAAGACATAGTTGGAAGAGTTAAACATGTAACCGGCGAGAGCAATTATGAATTGTATGGTCTGGGCTGGTTTCTGCAGGATTACGCGGGGCATAACCTGGTGATGCATGACGGCGGTGTTACAGGTTACGTTTCATCAGTAACTTTGGTGCCCGATGAACGTTTGGGAATTGTGATACTTACGAACACAGACCAAAACGACCTTTATGAGGCCTTAAGATGGGAACTGTTGGATGTGTTTTTGAAAAGGTCTTTCCGCAATTACAGTGAGCAATATTTAACGCGTTCAAAGAATGAAAAAGCGGTTCAATTACAAACAGATAAGAAACTGCGCGACTCGGTTGCCTTGAATTTACAACCAGTGCCGTCTGTAAACGGTTTTACAGGCACATACCACAATAATGTATACGGAAACGTAACGATAGTTCGTGGTCAGAACAATGATCTGGAAATGCGATTTGAACACCATCCCCGCATGTTTGCGAAACTGCAGCCCTTGGGTGGTGCAAGGTTTTACGCTACCTTTTCTGATCCGATATATGGTAAAACGGTATTCCCCTTTACCATTGAAAACGGGAGGGTAGTGGCCGTAAGAGTAAAGGTAGCCGACTTTGTTGAGTCAGACCCTTACGAGTTCAGAAAAGTTAATTGAAATTAACCAGAGTAATATCAAATATCAAAACTGAATTGGCAGGAATAGAACCGGTGTCATTATTTTTGTAAGCTAAGCCAGAAGGTATAAAAAGTTTTATCCTACCGCCCTTGCCAATTTTAGGAACACCAATTTGCCAGCCCTGAATAAGGCCATCCATGCTTGGGAAATAGTAAGGCGTTGTTTTACTGTCAAACACAGTTCCGTTAGTCATCAACTTGCCTTCGTAAGTAATAAAAATACCGTTTGAGGTAGTTGGCTTCACGGCAGCTCCGGGTGTGATTATTTGGTAGTATAAACCCGACTCATCTTTGGTAGCAGTAATGCTGCTATCGGCAAGATATTTAACTATCTGCGCATCATCAAGCTTGGCCTGTGCTGCCGCATCAAATTTATCAGATTTTTTACAAGCTGACATAGCAGCTATTGCGACACAGAAAAACAGTAAATATCTTTTCATATACAATTTATGGTACTTGCCAAACGCAAGTTTAACGCAAAATTACCTTAACTATTTTATTAATACTGTTAAAGAATGTTAAAGCGCTGTTTTAATTTTTAATTCATTTAACTGCGCATCTGCAATGGTTGACGGTGAATCAATCATTACGTCACGGCCAGAGTTGTTTTTAGGGAAGGCAATTACATCCCGAATAGAATCTAAACCGGCAAAGATGGATGTTAGCCTGTCAAAACCGAATGCTATACCACCATGCGGAGGAGCGCCATATTCAAACGCGTCCATCAAGAAGCCAAATTGTTTTTGGGCTTCTTCTGGCGAAAAACCTAAGTGCTTAAACATCAAGGCTTGTAAAGTGCGGTCATGAATACGTATAGAACCACCACCTATTTCTGTGCCGTTAATAACCAAATCGTAAGCATTTGCACGTACTTCGCCGGGAGCTGTATCTAACAAAGCAATATCTTCCGGCTTTGGCGAAGTAAATGGATGGTGCATAGCGTGGTAGCGCTCAGTTTCTTCATCCCACTCCAACAACGGAAAGTCAACTACCCATAACGGCGAGAATTTATTTTTATCTCGCAAGCCTAAACGGTTACCCATTTCTAAGCGTAGTTCATTCAACTGTTTGCGTACTTTATCAGCATTACCGGCAAGCAAAAGCATCAGGTCGCCTTGTTCGGCGCCAAACGCAGCAGCCCACTTGGCAAGCTCTTCTTCGTTATAGAATTTATCAACTGAAGACTTCAAAGTGCCATCAGTATTATAACGGCAGTAGATCATGCCGGTAGCGCCAATCTGAGGGCGCTTTAACCACTCGGTCAGCTCGTCAATTTGCTTGCGGGTATATTCTGCACAACCTTTAGCATTGATACCTACCACCAGTTCGGCGTTATCAAAAATGCCTAAGCCTTTACCTTTTACAAGGTCATTCAGTTCAACAAACTGCATTCCGAAACGGGTGTCAGGTTTGTCAGATCCATATAAACGCATGGCGTCAGCATATTGCATGCGCGGGAAGTTGTCAAACTCAATGCCTTTAATATTTTTGAACAAATGACGGGTCAATCCTTCAAATATATTCAGTATGTCTTCCTGCGTAATGAACGCCATCTCGCAGTCTATCTGCGTAAATTCCGGCTGGCGGTCGGCACGCAGATCCTCATCACGGAAACACTTTACTATCTGGAAATAACGGTCAAAACCGCTCACCATTAACAACTGCTTAAAAGTTTGCGGTGACTGCGGCAGGGCGTAAAATTCGCCTGCATTCATTCGGCTTGGCACCACAAAATCTCGCGCACCTTCCGGGGTTGATTTGATCAACACGGGCGTTTCAACCTCAATAAAGTTCAAACCGTCTAAATATTTACGCACTTCCTGCGCCATTTTGTGGCGAAGCACCAGGTTGTTACGTATAGGGTTACGGCGCAGATCTAAATAACGGTATTTTGCCCTAAGCTCTTCGCCGCCATCTGTTTCGTCCTCAATTAAGAATGGTGGAATTTTAGCTGCGTTTAACACTTCAAGTTCTGATACGGCAATTTCAATTTCACCAGTAGGTATCTTGGTGTTTTTGTTGGTACGCTCAATAACAGTACCACTAACTTTAATAACAAACTCGCGGCCCAGTTCGCGGCTTTTTTCGCGCAGGGTGGCATCAGTATCGGTGTTGAATATCAATTGGGTCAAACCGTAACGATCGCGCACATCAATAAAAGTTGTGCCGCCAAGATCGCGAGATTTTTGCACCCATCCGCATAAAGTAACCAACTGGCCTAAATGACTGATATTTAATTCGCCGCAAGTATGTGTACGTAGCATAGCAGTGTTTTTGTGTAAAGTTTGCAAAAGTAGTGTTTTGAGGTGAAAGCTGAAAGGTATTTTAAGGCGAAAGGTTTGCGGTGAGGTAATGCCAATGAAAAATACTCAATGAAACAGGTTGTATACTCAATGTAGATTGTTGTGGCATTTCAAATAGTGCAAGTTTGGGCATTAATAATTACTTTCAACACCTATAACATGAAGCGATCAGCGTTAATTTTAGTCTTAATTACATTTGCCTGTACCGTATTTGCACAATCTACCACTACTGTAGTTTACAAAACTGCCGAAAAGGAAAGTCAGGTTGTAACTTTTGACGGATATCATAAATTGCCCTTAGAGGGTCTGAGTAGTGTTTGGGTAAGTGTTGCCGCAAGTCGTATTGATGATATACGCTTATCAATGAGAGAGCCTGTTTACGCACATGGATACAAACCCGACCCTAAATATCCGACACGCAAATGGTTACCTAAAACTCCAATTATATTAGGCGTTGTTTATACAAAAAAGAAAGATAATTATCCCCCCAGATATACCATACTATCTTTATCTAAAAGTTATACAGGATATATGATGAGTAGTGAGAATGGGGGTGTTGAAGTGGTTGCTATGGGGGTAAATGAAAGTAACCTGAGCGACTACCGTTTTAGAGCGATTGAGAATGATAGCACAGTGATAATACCTTGGACAGTTCCTAAACTTGAGCAAAAGCATGGTGCAAAGGACGCCTATGGCTATTTAGGAAAATTTTACTTTCCCAATAAAGAAATAACTGTAGAGATTGTTAACACCAAAAATTACAATGTCAGAGATGCTGTTGTTCTTAATTGGCGCAACCATTTAAAGCCGGAAATAACCAGTATAATCGGTTATATAAAAGGAAAAGGTAGTAATACCATAAACCTTGGATTAAGGCCGCCTATCCATATAAGTGCGGATGCTTTAGAAGCTGTAAACATTTCATTTAAAGATCATCAAACTATTCCTTATGATATTTACTGGGTTATGAACAGTAGTAAGTATCATAGCAAAACGGATACCGCATGTATAAGAATTGGTTTAAGGGAAAACACATTCAGTCTCTCTAATGAATATTTTGCAGTACCAGGCAGCTATAAAATTTTAGTTTATCCGGTTGGTACTAAAGATGAAAATAGGAAAAGGAGCGTGACTTTTAAGGTAGACTCTGTGGCAGTTTACAACAAATATTATTCTGTTATACAAATAGTGCCTTATGTCTTACTTGCTCTGCTTGCTTTTGGTATTTACTACATGTTTAACAAACGCAGGTTACGTAAACTAAGACGGCAGAAGGAAGTTGCCAATTTAAAATTAGGATCAGTACGGGCCCAACTTAATCCTCATTTTATGTTTAACGCGCTAACATCTATACAAAATCTTATGCACCAGCAAGACACTAGTGGTGCAAACCACTACCTTTCCAAATTTGCTGATCTTACGCGGCAGGTATTAAATGCTACAACCGCCGAATTGATTAGTTTGGAAGACGAATTGAAGATCATAGAAGATTCTCTACAAATAGAGCAGCTTCGGTTTGGTTTTGCTTACAACGTTAATGTAGATGAGAATATAAACATAGCCAATACCGAGGTGCCGGCTATGCTCATGCAGCCGTTTATTGAAAATGCTGCTAAACATGGCGTTAGTAATAAGTTGCATAATGGAAAAATTGATATTAACATAGCAAGGCAACAGAATGATCTGTTACTTGTGATTACGGATAACGGTAGTGGATTTAATACACAGAATAACGTTGCCACCGGTTTCGGGTTAAAAATTAGCCGGGAGCGTATAGCCTTACTTAACCAATTATACAAAGAACAGCCTATTACATTACAAATTGGTAGTGATGCTAATGGAACAAAAATTACAATTTTGTTATCTGATTGGCTTTAACGCCTGTTTACCATGGAAATAAATAGTATCATAATTGATGATGAGCCTAATAACATTCAAAACCTGCAAACCATTTTGCAAACGCATTGCCCCAATGTAAAAGTTTTAGCTACCGCGCAAAATGCTGATGATGGTATTGATCTTATAAAAAAATATAAGCCCTCTTTAGTGTTTTTAGATATACAAATGCCCCGAAGATCTGGCTTTGACGTTTTAACAGCTTTTAATGAACCTGATTTTGAAGTAATATTTATCACTGCATATGATCAATACGGTATTCAGGCAATAAAATTTTCCGCACTTGATTACTTACTCAAGCCTATTAATATACAAGAGCTACAAAACGCAGTTATCAAAGCGGGAAAGAAAATCAACAATAAAGACAAAGACAAAAAGCTTGAGAATTTAATTGCCAACATTAAGCATGGTCAAAAGGAGATGCCTAAAATTGCGCTTCCCACTTTAAAGGAGATCCGGTATATAAAGGTAGATCAGATTGTGCGTTGCGAAGCATTTGATAATTACACAACCATTTTTACAACTGGTGTAGAGCAAATATTGGTATGTAAAACATTAAAAGAGTTTGCTGAACTATTGAAACAATATGGATTTATACGGGCTCATCAGTCACACCTGGTAAATATCGAATTTGTAAAAAGCTTGCTTAAAGAAGACGGCGGCACACTTTTAATGGACGATAATGCTAAAATACCTATCTCGCGGCAAAACAGAGAAGATGTTAAGGCAGCGTTAAAACGTATGCTTTAACAATGCTGTTGTGATTGCTCTAACATAAATCTGAAATCAAACATCGCAAATGCGAAATAAAAAAAATACCTTTGCCGCATAATTCTCAAGGGGTGCCTTGCTTTGGTTATAAAATAAGCTGCAGGTTATTTTACCAAACTGAAAGACAGGCTGAGATCAAACCCATTGTTGAGATCAGTGATCAGAGAATAGTGATTGGGTAAAAAGCCAATGACTACTGACCAATGACCATTGACCAACATGCACCTGATCCGGGTAATGCCGGCGTAGGGAGAGGTAAAAAGTTTTATTGTATTGTGCATTCAACCCTGGTGCGCTTATGGTTTAACGTGTTTTTATACATTCATTTTGAAAAATTTATTAGCGGCATTAACCGCCCTGCTATTGCCTATTTTGGCATCGGCCCAGTTTTCCGTAAGCGGAAAAGTAACTAACCAAGCCGGCGAAGCTTTGCCCGGCGCAACCGTAATCATTCAAACCTTAAATGCAAATGCCATTACTGACGTAAACGGCAACTATCAATTTAACAATGTAGCTGCAGGTAGCTATACGCTTAAAGTTAGCTACATTGGTTTTGCACCTGTTCAAAAAGCTATACGTATAGCAGGTAATGCCAAGCTTGATTTTGAACTGAGTAACAGCGGCACTATTACTGATGAAGTTACAGTTAACGCAACACGCGCATCGGCTAAATCTCCCACTGCTTTTGCCAATTTGAGCAAAAAGGATATTGAGAAGAATAACTCCGGTCGTGGGTTTGAGTACCTGTTGGAGCAAACGCCTTCAACCGTTGTAAGTTCAAATGCGGGTGCAGGTGTAGGTTACACAGGTATACGTATCCGCGGATCAGACGGCACACGTATCAACTTAACTGTGAATGGCATCCCTATTAACGATGCCGAATCGCAAGGGTCGTTTTCTGTGAATCTGCCCGATCTGGCTTCATCTATCAATAGTATACAGGTGCAGCGTGGTGTAGGTACGTCAACTAACGGTGCTGCATCCTTCGGCGCCAGTATCAATATACAAACCAATACCCGTCAGGATACTGCTTACGCAGAGCTGAATAACTCTGCGGGCTCTTACGGTACTGTAAAAAATACGGTGAATATAGGTACGGGTTTGTTGGGCGATCATTTTACGTTTGATGGGCGCTTATCTCGGATGCTGTCTGATGGGTACATTGAACGGGCTTCGTCTAACCTAAAATCATACTTTTTAAGTGGCGCTTATTATGGCAAGAACAATGTTTTGCGTTTAAATGTATTCTCAGGCCAGGAGAAAACATACCAGGCCTGGAACGGTGTGCCCGAAGAAAGTGTTATAGCAGGTGACAGACGCTATAATGAAGTTGGTTACATCAAAAAAACAGGCGGGTTTTATGACAACCAAACCGATAATTACACCCAAAATCATTACCAATTACTTTACGACCATCAGCTAACCAGCAAATTGTCATTTAGCGGCGCGTTACATTATACCCGTGGTTTTGGTTATTATGAGGAATACAAAAACGATCAGAAGTTAACCAACTACGGCATTACGCCTGTTGTTATTGGTGGTACAACCATAAGCAATACCGATTTAATACGTCAGCTTTGGTTAAGCAATCATTTTTATGGCGTAACGTATAACTTGAACTATAAGCCCGGCAACAACCTCAATATTATTTTAGGAGGAGCTTATAACGAATATAAAGGCGACCACTACGATAAAATAATGTGGACACAGGCCAGTACCAATGTGCCACCCGGATATGAATATGCACGCGATTTTGCCAAGAAAACAGACTTTAATGTTTTCAGTCGCGCGGAATTGACATTAGGAGACTTCTTGTTATACGGCGATGTGCAATACCGACACATTGACTACTCTTTCCTTGGATTTGACAGGAACCTAAACAATGTGCAGCAGGAAGCTTTGCTGGATTTCTTTAATCCGAAAGTGGGTGTTACCTATAATATCAGTCCAAGCAGCAATGTTTATGCATCATTAGCGGTAGGTAACCATGAGCCTAATCGGAATGATTTTACCAATTCAACGCCCGCCAGTCGGCCAAAATCAGAAAACCTGAAAGATTTTGAAGCAGGTTATCGCTTTGGGTCGAAAAACTTCAGCGCTAATATTAACGGCTTTTACATGTTGTACAAAAATCAGTTGGTGTTAACCGGGTCATTAAATGACGTTGGCGCGGCTATTCGTACCAATATTAAAGACAGCTATAGGGCAGGTATTGAGGTAAGCACCCGTTTAGGTATTACCGAGCAGCTTACCTGGCTGGCAAACGCTACTGTAAGTACAAACAAGGTGAAAAACTTTGACCAATACCTCTATAATGCTGATTCGGACACTTACGATTTAACCCAATATAAGAAAACGGATATAGCTTACTCGCCAACTTTCATAGCGGGAAGCACCCTTGCTTATAAACCGATAAACAATACTGAAATAGCGTTTATCAGCAAATACGTAAGCAGACAGTACCTGGATAATACATCAACCGTTAGCCGCTCATTAGCTGCCTACTTTGTTAATGATGTTCGCTTGTCTTATAACTTTAAAGTTAAGGGAGTTAAAAATGTTGGTTTAGGCTTGCTGATCAACAACGTGTTCAGCGAGAAATACCAGTCTGATGGCGCTACCTATCCAACAATTGAAGGTGGGCAGATAAACAACTACAATTATTGGTTTACACAAGCGCCAGTTAACTTTTTGGCGAGTTTGAATGTGAGGTTCTAACATAAAAACAAATCTGTCAATTTGAACGACAGTGAAGAATCTTATAAATCATGCTATACTAAGAGATTGGTTAGCAAAGCGTACAAGATTCTTCACTTCGTTCAGAATGACAAATACAGCATAGGGATGGACATACAACATTGGATAAACCTTTTTAAAGAGCAGATAAAGCAAACTTCTTTACTGGAGTGGGCATCGGTATCATTTGGCATAGCGGAGGTTTTGCTGGCTAAGGTGAACAATGTGCTGTTATATCCGGCAGGCATTATTGGGATCTTACTGGGCTCATATATAATGTTGGATGTTGGCTTGTATGCAGAGACCCTATTGAATGGTTATTACCTGGTAATGAGTATTTACGGTTGGTGGTACTGGATAAAAAAGCGTAACGAGCCACCGGTTAAAATTTCTGCAAATACCCGTCGGGATTGGATAATAACTCTATCAATAGTTTTCGTAGGATGGGGTGTACTGTATGTGCTATTAAAAAACTTTACCGATTCAACCGTGCCAATTTGGGATGCCTGGGTGTCATCAACAGCATGGGCCGGCATGTGGCTATTGGCTAAACGTAAGTTGGAGAACTGGGTTTTGCTCAACGTAAGCAACCTCTTTGCCATCCCGCTACTTTGGCATAAGCAATTGGTAATGTTCTCGGTGCTTACCCTGTTTTTATTTATAGTGGCCATTTTTGGTTTTATAGAATGGCGGGGTATCCTCAAAAAGGATAAAGCCGCCGTGTAATTTAATTTTTATGGGAGAGATCCATCACCCTTCAAAATATATAGATGCGCGTTACGTGGACCTTATCCGCACTAACGCTGCTGAGGCGGAACAATTGGGTAAGCTGAACGCTGACGCACTGGAAATTGTTTATAGAGAAAAATGGTTTCGCTTATTGGTGCCTGCCATTTATGGCGGACGAGAAATTACGCTTCCCGAATTAGTGCGGTTACAGGAATCTATCAGCTGGACGGATGGCAGCACAGGCTGGGTAGTTACCCTTTGCAGCGGTGCGGGCTGGTTTGGTGGCTTTATTGACCCAGATGCTGCTAAGGAGATTTACAAATCCGAAGAGGTTTGCCTTGCAGGAAGCGGCGCTGCCAGTGGTACAGCGGAACAAACTGATACTGGATACATCCTTAATGGAGAATGGAATTATGCCAGCGGCGCTTACCATGCCACGCATTTTACAGCCAACTGCTTTATTACCCGAAATGGTGAGAGGCTTTTAAACGAAGCCGGAGAGCCGCTCATTTTGCCATTTGTTGTAGATAAAAAAGATGTGACCTTGCTGCCTACCTGGAAATATATGGGCATGGTTGCAACCGGTAGTCATTCGTTTGAAATGGAGGATGTACATGTGCCTGCAAACCGCTGTTTTAAATTAGATCCTGAGCATGCGCAAGTGGAAGGTAAATTATACAAATACCCTTTTATGCAATTGGCTGAAGCCACATTGGCGGTGAACTTATCCGGAATGGCGGTGCATTTTGTTGATCTATGCCGTGAGGTTTTTGCAGATAGAAAAGGGCATCCAAGGGTAACACCATCGCAAACAGAAATGGTGAACCAAGCATTGATTAATCAGGCGGAAGAGTTGGATAGTGCTCGTATTGCACTTTTCAAGGCTGTAGATGCGTCATGGAGTGATACTACATCTGACAATTTAAAGCAGGTAAGCAAAACAAGCAGAATATTAGCAGCTACGGTTAGGGATGTAGTGAGCTTACTTTATCCCTATTGTGGCTTAAAGGCGGCAGACCCAACAACAGAAATTAACCGCGTTTGGCGCGATCTGCATACTGCAGGGCAGCACTCATTGTTAACCTTTCTGGATGTAGCCGATGATTAATTGAGCTGTTTTAGCCGACGCACCGGGTTCGCCCATTAATTGGTCTAATTCGTCATAATCTGCAAGCATTTGCCGCCGGTAAGCAGTGTTGTTCAGCAGCGCGTCTAACTCGGCGGCAATTGTTTTTGGGTTACAGTCTTCCTGTATGAGTTCTTTAACTACCGGTCGGTTCATTATCAGGTTAACCAGCGATATGAACTTGACCTTTACTACCAGTCGCCCTATAGTAATAAACAATGGTTGACCCTTATAAACCACCACCTGTGGAACATTAAGCAAAGCGGTTTCAAGCGCTGCTGTGCCCGATGCTACAATAGCAGCATCGGCATTACTTAACAGATCATAAGTAGCGTTAAATACAATAGGTATACGTTTGCCTTGTAAATAAGGTGCATAGTAATCCACATTGAATGATGGCGCACCGGCAATTACAAACTGATAACCTTTAAACTGATCAATAACAGCCAGCATATCTGGCAGCAGTTTACTTATCTCCTGCTTGCGACTGCCGGGTAATAAGGCTATCAACTTTTTGCCGGTAAGGTTATATTTAACCAAAAAATTATTGTCGGGTTTAAAAGCGGCAACAGCATCTAACAGCGGGTTGCCAACATAGTCAACCTGCATATCCCATTGCTTATAAAAATCTACCTCGAATGGTAATATGCAAAACAAATGATCAACAACGCGCTTAATTTTCAGTACGCGTTTTTGGTTCCATGCCCATACCTTAGGCGATATATAGAAATTGACGTTTATACCCTGCTTTTTAGCAAACTCTGCAATTTTCAGGTTGAAACCGGGGAAATCTATCAGTATCAGTGCATTGGGTTTCCAGCTTAGCAAGTCCTGTTTGCACTGTTTCATGTTGGCTAAAATGGTGGGCAGGTTCATAATAACCTCAACAATCCCCATGTAAGCCATCTCGGCGTAGTGCTTCACTAATGTCCCGCCTTCGGCCAGCATCAAGTCACCGCCAAAAAAGCGAAACTCAGCCTGCGGATCAAGTCTTTTAAGTTCCTTCATCAAATTAGCCCCATGCAGATCGCCGGAGGCCTCGCCGGCTACCAGGTAATATTTCATACAGAGAATATATTTAATGAGCTCATGTTAAACATTGAACTTCCAACTGTTTAAAACAGGAATTGCGTGGTGGGCGGTCATATCAAAATGAACCGGTACTACCGATACATAATTATTATCCAAGGCCCACGAGTCGTTGTCCTCGCCGTTATCATTTAACTGGAATACACCGGTTAGCCAGTAGTAAGGGCGTTGGTGCGGGTCCATACGCTCATCAAACTCTTCGGCCCATTTAGCATTAGCCTGGCGACATATTTTAATGCCTTTCAGGCTGCCTCCTTTCGGGAAGTTAACGTTAAGCAAGGTGGCTGTAGGCATGCCATTTTGCAAAACCTGTAAGGCAATTTCTTTTACATATTTTATGCAATGGCTAAAATCAGCCTGCAAAGTGTAATCATCCAATGAAAAACCTATTGCCGGGATGCCTTCAATAGCCGCCTCTACCGCTGCCGACATAGTGCCTGAATAAAGCACGTTTATGCCATTGTTCAGTCCGTGGTTAATGCCGGATACGCACAGATCTGGTTTTTGACCTTTAAATATTTTATTTACTGCCAGCTTAACACAATCAACCGGAGTGCCGGAACAGCTGTACATTTCAATGCCCTCGTAAACATCAACAGGGTCTAAACGCAGCGGTTTACCAATAGTTATGGCATGCCCCATACCCGACTGTGGACTGTCGGGCGCTACCACAACCACGCGGCCTATCTCTTTCATTACATGCATTAGCGCCTTTATGCCGGGCGCGGTAATGCCGTCGTCGTTCACTACAAGTATGGTGGGTAGGTGCTTTTTCATATTTATGCGAAGTTAGCCATAATTAAAGAGGAGTGAGGCAGTCTTTATAAATTATGGCAGTGGGGTTAAATAAAAAAGCTCCTTTTTACAGGAGCTTTTGTTGTTATAGATCGTTGATCCATTTTACCAGTTCTTCGCGGCCCTTGCCGGTTTTCTGCTGGAGTTTACCTAACAGTTCGTCGTCTTTTCCTTCTTCTCTTACCAGATCGTCATCGGTCAGATCGCCGTAGGCTTGTTTTATTTTTCCTTTCAACTCGTTCCAGCCGCCTTTTAATTCTAACTTATCCATAGTGTTTTTATTTAGATGTATAGGTTTAACATCTGAAAGCACTATGGGTTTTAAAATTAAGAAACAAGAATTAAGATTCAAGAAGTAAGACATAAGTTGCAGCACATAATAAAAGAGCCCAAACCCTCTGGTCAGGCTCTTAAATCTTGCCTCTTATCTCTTCATTTCCATCAATCTACAACGCTCCCGCCTTAATCTCCTCCACCACAGCCGGATCTAAGAGTGTAGATGTATCACCTAAATTACCGGTATCGCCTTCGGCTACCTTACGCAGTATGCGGCGCATAATTTTGCCTGAACGCGTTTTTGGCAAGCCGCTTACAAACTGAATTTTATCGGGCTTGGCAATTGCGCCTATAATGCGGGCCACGGTCATGATGATGTCTTTTCGGGTAAGCTCATCATCTGAGTGCTTGTTCGGACATACCACAAAGGCATAAACCCCTTGGCCTTTAATGTCATGCGGATAACCTACCACTGCCGATTCAACTACACTGCTGTGCATGTTGATGGCATTCTCCACCTCGGCAGTGCCAATACGGTGACCCGATACGTTTAACACATCATCAACACGACCGGTAATGCGATAGTACCCATCCTCGTCGCGCAAACAACCGTCGCCGGTAAAGTACATATTGTCGTAAGTAGCAAAGTAGGTAGTGCGGCAACGCTCATGATCGCCATAAGTAGTGCGCAGCATACCAGGCCACGGGAATTTAATGCACAAGTTGCCGCTTACGTCGTTACCAACAACTTCTTCACCTTTCTCGTCAACCAAAATGGGTTGTACACCCGGTAATGGTAAGCCTGCAAAACTTGGTTTAAGCGGCGTTATACCCGCAACAGGCGAGATCATAAAGCCGCCGGTTTCGGTTTGCCACCAGGTATCAACTATCGGGCATTTGTTATGACCAATATTATCATTAAACCAGTGCCATGCTTCTTCGTTAATAGGCTCGCCTACAGAGCCTAATTTGTTTAGCGAACTCAAGTCTTTATCTTTTACAACATCCAGGCCGAAGCTCATTAACGAGCGAATGGCTGTAGGGGCAGTATAGAATATATTTACTTTATATTTCTCAACTATTTCCCAAAATCTGCCCGGAGCCGGCCAGGTAGGTATGCCTTCAAACATCAGGGTGGTTGCGCCTTGAGATAGTGGGCCGTATACGATGTATGAGTGACCGGTTATCCAACCGATATCAGCCGTGCAGAAATAAACTTCTTCAGGCTGGTACTGGAAAGCAGTATCAAACGTAAAACCCGTATAAACCATATATCCGCCGCAGGTATGAACCACACCCTTGGGTTTGCCTGTTGAACCTGATGTATAAAGGATGAACAACATATCTTCTGCATCCATCTCTTCTGCAGGACAGTCTGGGTTGCCTTGTGTTTCCACTTTTCTGATCTCATCTTCCCACCATACATCACGACCTTTTATCATGGATATTGGTGTGCGGCTATGGGTAAGTACAATAACGCGTTCAACAGATTTGCACTGTACCAATGCATCATCAATAATTGATTTAAGTGGAACTTCTTTGTTGCCGCGCACACCGCCATCTGCAGTAATTACAATGTTACAGGCGGCATCCTGTATACGGTCGGCAATAGATTGTGCCGAAAATCCACCAAATACCACCGAATGAATTGCGCCTATACGCGCGCAAGCCAAAACAGCAATGGCCAGTTCGGGCACCATGGGCATGTATATACATATACGGTCGCCTTTTTTAGCGCCGTTGTTTTTTAATGCGTTGGCAAACTGGCAAACCTTATCATGCAGCTGGCGATAGGTCAATACCCGATGTGAATCTTTAGGATCATTAGGTTCCCAAATAATGGCGGTTTTATCGCCGTGTTCTTCTAAATGGCGGTCAAGGCAATTCTCGGTAATGTTAAGTTTAGCACCTTTAAACCACTCAATACGAGGCTCTTTAAAGTTCCACTCTAATACTTTGTCCCACTTTTTTCTCCACTGAAACGTGTCAGCAACTCCGGCCCAAAACTCTTCGGGCTGTTCAACGCTTTGTTTATATACTTCTTTGTAATGGTCAAATGACGAAATTTTCATAATGGCTTAATTGGTAGCGCAAATTAACGATTTATGTAAAAGGTGTAATTAAAGCGCGATTAATTTTTACGAATACGAGAGAGTTTAAAATAGCATCTGCATGATGCGCATTAAATGTGTTTATTGAGCCTCGCTATGCTCCTTTTAAACAGCGAATTAAAATTTTAAAATATTTTTAAAACCTTGTTGTCTATTTGATTGAAAATCCTGATATTTGCAAACTCTTTTGATAAAAGGGGTTTAAAATTAATTTGTCATGTCAAGAATTTGTGATCTAACAGGAAAAGGCTCTATAGTTGGTAACAACGTTTCTAACTCAAACGTAAAAACCAAACGCAGATTTCATCCAAACCTGAAACTTAAGAAGTTTTATATTCCTGAAGAAGATAAATGGATAACCTTAAAGGTATCTACATCAGCGGTAAAAACCATCAGCAAAAATGGTATCACTGCCTGCATCAATAAATTTGTAAAAAAAGGATATATATAGTAGTGTAATAGAGATTGGAGATTAGTGATTAGTTTCACTTATTCACTCGCTCAATCCTCATTCGCTCCTTCAATAATTAAATACGATGGCTAAGAAAGGTAACAGAGTTCAGGTAATTTTAGAGTGCACCGAGCATAAAACAAGTGGTATGCCAGGTATGTCTCGTTACATTACCACCAAGAACAAAAAGAACACTACCGAAAGATTAGAGCTTAAAAAGTTCAATCCGGTTTTACGTAAAGTAACTGTTCATAAAGAAATTAAGTAATTAGTTGGTTAGGCTGAATGGAAACGTTCACTCAATCACTTATTCGCTAATTCAATAATTAAAAAAAGACATGGCAAAGAAAGTAGTTGCAACCCTGAAAACAGGTGCTGGTAAAGAATACTCAAAAGTAGTTACAATGGTTAAGTCGCCTAAAACCGGTGCTTACTCATTCAAAGAGGCAATTGTGCACAACGATCACGTTAAAGACGCGATCAACGCTGCAAAAGGTCAATAATTATTTTTGATGATAATATTAAAGCCGTCTTGTATTTACGAGAGGGCTTTTTTTGTTTACCTCACCCCGACCCTCTCCTAAAGGAGAAGGTGGTTTGACGGTAAAATGAAGAACAGAGTACTATATTTGCTTTAAAGCATTCATAACTCCTCCCCTTTAGGGGAGGCAGGGAGGGTAACATGGGACTATTTGATTTTTTTAAGAAGAAAGAAAGCACGCCACAGGAACAGGAAGCCTTAGATACAGGTCTGGAAAAAACCAAGGACAGCTTTTTTTCAAAGATAACCAAAGCTATAGCAGGTAAATCAACCGTTGATGATGACGTGTTGGACGACCTGGAGGAGATATTGGTAACATCAGATGTTGGCGTATCAACCACGCTTAAAATAATTGAACGCATACAGGCCCGCGTTGCCCGCGATAAGTACGTAAGTACATTAGACTTAAATGGTTTGTTGCGCGATGAGATACAGCAACTGCTTGCCGAAAATAACAGTAACGATTTTGCCAATTTTGAATATGGCAGCCACAAACCTTACGTAATTATGGTTGTGGGTGTAAACGGTGTGGGTAAAACAACTACTATTGGTAAATTAGCGCATAAGCTAAAGCAAGCCGGGAACCAGGTAGTGTTAGGTGCTGCGGATACTTTCCGCGCGGCTGCTGTTGATCAGATCAAACTGTGGGGAGATAGGGTTGGCGTTAAAGTTGTGGCACAGGCTATGGGTTCAGATCCCGCTTCGGTTGCATATGATACTTTGCGGTCGGCAGTTGCCAATGGCGACGATGTGGCTATTATTGACACTGCAGGTCGTTTGCATAACAAGGTTGGCCTGATGAACGAGCTCACCAAGATCAAAAATGTGATGCAAAAGGTTGTGCCCGGCGCGCCGCATGAGATATTATTAGTGCTTGATGCTTCAACCGGACAAAACGCCATTGAGCAATGCAAGCAATTTACAGAAGCTACCGCCGTTAATGCTTTAGCCCTTACCAAGTTAGATGGTACGGCAAAAGGTGGCGTAGTAATAGGAATATCAGATCAGTTTAAAATACCCGTAAAATATATTGGCGTAGGCGAAGGCATAGAACAACTGCAGTTGTTTGATAGAAAAGGTTTCGTAGCGTCTTTGTTTAAAGAGTAAAAGTAAGATTGTTCATTCTGAGCGATAGCGAAGAATCCTATCAAACTTTTAATGCGACGCGTTATAGTTAGGAGTATAAGATTCTTCGCTATCGCTCAGAATAACAGTAAGGAAAATTAATGCGTACAAAAGAGATAAGTAAGCCGATACAACTTAAAAAGCCCCGGGTTAACGTGGTTACACTCGGCTGCTCAAAAAACATCTACGATTCGGAAGTTTTGATGGGACAGCTAAAGGGCAATGCCTTTGATGTGGTGCATGAGGCTGATAAGGTGGGAAAGAATGATATTGTGGTGATCAACACCTGCGGCTTTATCGACAACGCCAAGCAGGAATCAATTGATACCATATTACAATACAGCGAGCTCAAAGAACAGGGTAAAGTTGGGAAGGTGATTGTTACTGGTTGCTTATCTGAACGTTATAAACCTGAGTTGGAAGCCGAGATAACCAATGTTGATGCCTATTTCGGCACTAACGATCTTCAAAATATTTTAGGCTCATTGGGCGCTGACTATAAGCATGAATTAATAGGCGAGCGTTTGTTGACCACGCCATCGCACTTTGCTTATTTTAAAATTGCCGAAGGTTGTAACCGCCCGTGTTCTTTTTGTGCTATTCCATTAATGCGTGGTACGCATGTATCAACACCAATGGATGAATTGATAAGGAATGCAGAGACTTTAGTAAAAAACGGTACAAAAGAGTTAATCCTGATAGCACAGGATCTTACCTATTATGGTTTGGATCTGTATGGAAAGCGTAATCTGGACGAATTGTTACGTCGCTTATCAGACGTTAACGGTGTTGAATGGATCAGGCTGCAATATGCTTACCCTTCGGGCTTCCCGATGGAGATTTTGGATGTGATGAACGAACGGTCTAACATTTGCAAATATCTGGATATGCCGTTACAACACATTACAGATAACATGCTGAAATCAATGCGTCGTGGTATCACCAAGCAAAAAACCATTGACATAGTTAACCAGATACGCGATAAAGTGCCTGGCATTGCCATGCGTACAACGCTGATAACCGGTTACCCGGGCGAAACACAACAGGATTTTGAAGAGATGCAGCAATGGGTGGAAGATACCCGTTTTGACCGCTTAGGTTGCTTCACCTACTCGCATGAGGAAAAAACACACGCTCATAGTTTAGTTGATGACGTACCCGAAGAAGTAAAGCAGGAACGCGCCGATGCTATAATGGAAATTCAGCAGGGAATATCTTTTGAAAAAAATCAGGAAAAAGTTGGTAATACCTACAAAGTGCTGATTGACAAAAAAGATGGAGCTTACTTTGTTGGCCGTACTGAGTTTGACTCGCCTGAAGTTGACAATGAAGTGCTGATTGACGCGACAGTTGATTATGCTCCTGTTGGCAGCTTTGTAAACATAAAAGTTGACTCAGCAGAAGACTTTGACCTTTATGGACATATTGTAAAATAATCAGGATTTATATAAGCAATTATCTTTTTAGGATATTAAAATCTAAATTCGGCATTTCAGTATAAATCCGAAATAAAATGGACGTTGCCTGTATAAGCTATAAAGACACTGGTTTTTTCTCTTCAACTGTAACAGATTACATTGAGGGTAAGCCTGAGCTTAAACCCTTTTACGGCTATAAACCGGATTTCGACGGCTTCGCTGAGTTGCTAAAAAATAAAAAAGTAATTGCCAACAGGGAGATATTATCCAACGTTTTAAACGAGCAATATCAGATCATTGTTAAATACGCCCGTATTTGGAACAGTAACTTTTGTATACCCGGAGCGGTGCAAAATAACATCAACCTGCTTAAGGAAGATAACACGTATACCATTACTACCGGCCACCAACTCAATATATTTGCTGGTCCGCTTTACTTTATTTATAAAATAGTAACAGCTATTAAACTGGCCCAACAGTTAAAGGAAAAACACCCAGATAAAAACTTTGTGCCTGTTTACTGGATGGCCTCAGAAGATCATGACTTTGCTGAGATAAGTTATACCTACATCGGCGGTAAAAAAGTGCATTGGTGGCTGGATGCATCTGGAGCTACGGGGCGCATTAATCCGGAAACCATGCGTCAGGCGCTTAACCAGTATAAGGGAGTGTTAGGTATGGAACAGTTTGGCTCTGAACTGGCCGAAATTGTAGAGACCGCCTACACCCGCTTTGATAAACTGGCCGATGCTACCCGATACATGGTAAACGCCCTGTTTGGCCAGTATGGTTTAATTATTATTGATGCCGACAATACCCGCCTTAAAAAACAGTTCGCGCCCATAATTGAGCGTGACGTTTTTGAACAGAACAGTTTTAAAAATATAACCGATACTAACAAAAAGCTACACGATTTAGGCGTACACATACAGGTAAACCCACGCGAGATCAACTTCTTTTACATGAAGGGCGGTGCGTTACGGGAACGCTTGATTTATGAAGACGGTTTATATAAAGTAAATGATACCGAAATAACTTTTACGGAGGAGCAACTGCGCGAACAGATCAATAAACACCCTGAACGGTTCAGCCCTAACGTAGTAATGCGACCGCTGTACCAGGAGTGTATATTACCCAACATAGCGTATGTAGGCGGTGGGGCAGAAGTAGTGTACTGGCTGGAACTAAAATCAAATTTTGATTTTTACGGGGTTGATTTTCCTATATTAATATTGCGTAATTCCGCTATGGTAATGCGTAAAGATACCGCTGGGAAAGTAAAACGCATGGAATTATCAATAGCTGACTTGTTCAAGTCTGCTGATGCAATAAAGGCGCAATGGGTACAGCAGCACAGTGAAAATAAGCTCTCGTTACAAAATGAATGGCAGCAGTTGCAGGCTGTATTTGAGCAAATAAAAGCTAATGCTTCGCGTATTGATGTATCGTTGGTACCATCAACTGAAGCGGTGCAAATACGTTTGAAAAAAGCGTTGGATAACCTGGAGAAGAAGCTGATCAAAGCCGAAAAGCGTAATTACGAAACCCGCTTAGGGCAAATTGATGCTATTAAAGCAGAGCTTTTCCCTAACGGTAGCTTGCAGGAACGTACCGAAAACTTTGGTATGCTTTACGTACGCTGTGGGCAAAACTTTATTGACGAACTTGTCCGCCTTTTTGAACCGCTGGATTTTGAGTTTGCGGTGTTGACGGAATAAGATATTATTAAGCGTCATGCTGAACTTGTTTCAGCGCCCCATCAAACAGCCAGCGCATAACTTAGCGCGTGAGATGCCGAAATAAATTCTGCATGACGTTGTTAACTATTTCCTTTTTTCTACCCTGTCATAAAATCCACCAAAAACATTTTCTTTAACCGCAGCTTCTTTGAAGAACTCTCCAGGGAAGCCAAGGTCAATTTTGCTTGCTTCATCTAGCTTGTGTATTTGTTCGGCAGACAGTTTTAAATTAACCGCTTTAATATTTTCCTGTAGTTGCTCAACCTTAGTTGCACCTGCAATGGGTATGGATGAAAAACCGCGGCTCATGGTCCATTGTAACGCAACATGGCTGGCTGGCACACCCAGTTCATCAGCAATACTAACAACGGTCTCTGTAATGCCTGTGGCCCGCTCGTTACGGCGGTTGCTTTCTGCTTTAACCCTGCCTTGTTCTCCACGCAAATATTTGCCGCTCAAAACGCCTCCACCCAAGGGCGCCCATGGCGTAACTGTCATGCCGAAATGTTTAGCCATTGGTATCAATTCGCGCTCGGGCGTGCGTTGCAGCAGACTGTATTCTACCTGTAAAGCTATAAACTGGCTCCAACCCATTAACTCGGCAAGGGTGTTGCCTTTAGCTACCATCCATGCCGGCGTGTCGCTTATGGCAGCATAATTTACTTTACCTTGTTTTATCAGGTCGTCAATGCCACGCAGTATTTCATCAACAGGGGTAAGGTCATCCCAAATGTGGAGGTATAAAACATCTATAAAATCTGTTTGCAAACGCTTCAAACTTTCCTCCACACTGCGCATCATGTTTTTGCGGTTATTGCCTGATGCGTTAGGATTAGTGGTGTTATCTTTCAATGTATATTTAGTAGCTACCACAAAATAATTACGATCATGATTGCTCATATACTCGCCAATTATCTTCTCGCTGGTACCCAGTTTATAAATGTTGGCGGCATCTAAAAAGTTACCACCTGCATCGGCAAAGGCATCCATTATGGCAAAGCTCGTTGCTTTATCGGCACCCCAGCCTGCTTCAGTACCAAAGCCCATCGTACCTAAACATAGTTCAGAAACTTTTAGCCCCGAACGGCCTAACAACTTGTAATTCATAGTAAAATAGTTTATATCAAACTTAAACAATAAAACCTGCGGGTTGTAATTTATATATGAAAGTTATAACACTATATAACCGCATTACAACAGATGAGTTGTTAAGCTATTTGCAGCAAAAGCTAAACCCTTTGTTTAAAGAACAACGGCAGGTAGATAATGTGTTGCAAATATTTAAAGCAGATGAGACAGTAACTGTTACGATGCCTGAACTATATGAAGGGCCGCTGTTTGAAATAGCTGTTAACGGTAGCGAACTATGGATAACCCGAAATGAGCATTATGTTGACGATGTTAACTCACTCGCAATTGAGTCAATACTAAACAATTTGTTTGATGATCTGTCAGGAGGGCAGGGGACAGATTTGGTGTTAGAAGGGTAAATCGGTTTATCTACGTATAGCTGAGAATACTGTATGGTTTGTTTTGATTTAAGCTAATCAAACGCAAAAAATAAGGCCTCTTTTTCTGATGAAAAGAGGCCTTGATATTATTTGTCTCAAAATGCAGTTTATCCGTATATCCAGCTAAACTTATATTCCAACTCGGGGTTTTTCATGCGGTCGGCAACGCGCAATAAACGGGCCGGTAAAGCCAAAACGTAGTCGCGGGCTTTTTCGCCTTGCTCATCTAAATCGGTCACTTTTTCAATTTGCCATTCGTTGATCAGGTCCTTTAAAATGTCAACATAATCAACAGCGGTATATATACCCAAACGCTGTGCAGCATCAGTAAAATGACCGAAAGTTTGGCCTATCTTTAAACCAACTTCGCGTAAAAAGTGAGCTGGCATTACAATCTTTTTGCGCATCATATCTTCAAAAGCCAGCATAGCCTCGTTTGCATCTATTTCAAATACTTTTTTGATGAAATACATGTATGCTTTGGCATGGCGTGCTTCGTCAGACGCGATAACACCGCACATTTTTGAAAGCAGGGTGTCGCCATCTTTCTTAGCCTGCGATGCAACCCTTCTGTGCGATACGTTAGTAGCTAATTCCTGAAAAGAGGTGTATATAAAGTTACGGTACGGATCATGCCCTGTACCAATATCAAAACCATCAGCTATTAAGTATTGGGTAGAAACTTCCATGGCCCGCATGTTAACACGACCGGTTAAGTAGAGGTATTTGTTAAGGAGGTCGCCATGACGGTTTTCTTCGGCTGTCCAGTGGCGCGTCCATTTCATCCATCCACCCTCTTCGTTATCTGATACGCCTTCAACCATTGTTAACCATGATTCATAAGTTGGCAACGCTTCCTCAGTGATAGTATCGCCAATTAAAACAGCAACAAGATCATATGACAAGCCCTGTGCACTTTCGCGCAGGTCTTTTATTTCGTCAAAAAACGAATCGCTTGAAGAATCGGGTAAAAAGTCAGTAGGTTGCCAAATGGTATCAATTGGCTTTAAATATTCATGCATTTTTTCAAGCATGAACTGTTCAATATGCCGCATTGCTTCCCGCCTTTTTTCTTCAAAAAATCTCATAATTAATAGTTAGCCCGCAAAGTTAATCATTTAACATTTAGTACTTACATCAATTTTTAACCCCGTACCCAATAGCATCTTTCATGCAATCAGGCAATGTTTCAATTGATGGGTTACCCGTAAAAATAGAAAATGTTCCGTTATAGTCCCACAACATGCCCGGTATATTTAATGTTTTAAGCGTTTTACGCATAGCTTTTATGTAACGGCAACGGCTATCCAGATCGGCGTATTGGTTGTAAACGCCATATTCACCGCATAATATAGGAACGCCATATTTCTCTCCCCATTTTTTAGCTATTGTTAACTTATCAAACAGCGCTTGCTCATTTCCGTCTGTGCTATACTGGGCGTAATTGGTTTCACCCCATGTGTTTTTTGCTTTGGGGTTAAGCTTAGGAAATTTTTCCGCACTATAAGGAAATGGCACCCCAACGGTGGCTACCTGATCGCCCACCCAATCTGCACCTTGATGCGTGAAGAAAAAAGGTTCGTAAAAATGAAAAGTATAGATAATGTTTTCGTCTGCCAGGCGCACAAAACGGCTCAGTTCATATATGCTGTTAAAGTTGGAAGCGCCAACTATCAGCGTTCTGTTAACGTCAACTTTTCTTATAGCTGTGGTAATATTGTAAGCGGCATCTTTCCATATTTTTTCATTCATATGCGGCGGCTCATTATATATTTCAAATAACAGGTTATCGGCACTTACATTCTTATAACGTTTAGTTAAAATAAGCCATATGTTAATGATTCTGGGTGTTTCTGTTAAGTAACTGGTATCATTTAACTCGCCATAATGGCAGTCAATAACCAGTTTAAACTGGTTTTTATTGCAAAGGTTTACAATTGCATCAATGCGTTTTAAAACTGTATCGAGCGGGATTTTTTGTTGCTCAAAAAAACCAAACGCAACCGGAAGACGTATACTTTTAAACCCTAATACTTTAAGCAGATTGAAATCGTGTTGGTCAATATCACGTTTTAATATATCTTTATTCCACGTTTGTTCAAGCCAGGAAATACTAACGCCATTATCTAAACTTTTAGCGCGTTTAAACGTAGTTAAACGAACTTTGGAAATGCTTGGTTTGTTTTTTGCTTTAACCTGGGCCACGGCTGTTGTGGCAATGAGGGTAGATGCGGCCAATATTAAAACTATATTTTTCATTAAGTTATTTTGTTTGTTTAATAGTAACCGTTTAATCTTTTTATAATTTAAAAACGAATAATGTTTGTTCAAATTACAAAAGAAGAATTTTCAAAAGAGGTTTTAAAAAAAGCGTGGTACCAAACCAATAATATTATCTGGGCCCTTGTTTTCCTGTATCCCCTCATAGGTGTAGTTGATTATATATGTGCCGGCGATGTGTGGGTACAATTTGTGATCGTTCGTATCATTATTGTACTTTTAGTACTGGGTTTTTACACCGTTTTTAAAAGCAATAAATATAACTATCGCATACTGCTGCATTGTGTATTCTTTCTGGTATCGTGCTCTTCAGCTATCTTTTGCAACCTTGTTCCAACAGATCATTTACAAATTTACTGCCTTGTTTATTCGGCCTTAATTTTATTTTTTAACATACTGGTTTTTTGGGAACCGGTGCATTCCATTGTACAATCTCTTGCTGCCCTGGTTTTACTATCTGTATTCTTTAACACCCTTAACAGCAGCAGCGCCGAAGATTTTATTGATAATGGCGGGCAATTCTTTTTTATTGTTGCCTCACTATCATGCCTTATTCCCGGCGCACGTTTTAAAGTTATGGAACGCGAAGCCAGGCAACAATTGCAGATTGAAAAATCAAACGAACAGCTTAAATTACAGAACCAGGATATTGTTGAGAAGAACCGCATTATTGATATGCAGTATGAGCGTATGCTTAAAATGGATGAGCAGAAAAACAGCTTCATTAATATTGCGGGTCATGATCTTAAAAACCTTATCGGCTCAATTGTAATGAGCACCAACATGATAAAGGAGGATGAAGACAGGCTTACCGCAGACCAGCGCGAGTTTATTGGATACATCACCGAATCGGCAGAGAAAATGCAATATATGCTGAACAAGTTGATGGATGTTAAAGAAATTGAATCGCCTGAATTGAAATTCAATCTGGAAATATTTGACATCAACGTAGAGGTGCGCCGCATTTTCCGTGGTTTGGTGGAGACTGCTCAAATGAAGAACATCGCGTTAGCTGATAATATTTTGAAACTTCCTCTAAATGTGAAATTAGATAAAGTGTTTGCAGGGCAGGTGTTTCAAAACTTGTTGTCAAATGCTATAAAGTTTTCGCAAACCAATAACAATATCAAAGTAATTACCAGTTTACAGAGGCAGAAATTTGTTTTTGAGATAATTGACGAGGGTATTGCTATAGGCCAGGATGAACTGGATATGATGTTTAACAAATTGCAAACACTTAATGATGCATCAACCAGCAAGGAAAGCAGGTTAGGTTTGGGCTTATCAATAGCTAAACTAATAACCCGTGAAATGGGCGGCGAATTATTTTACCGCAGCGATGATAACGGAAATTATTTCAGAGTAGAATTTAACGTAATAAACTAATATACCAGTAACCAATGAACAAATTATTAAGCTTATTAGCCTTTTTCTTTTTCTTGAGTACAGCCAGCTTTGCTCAAAAAATAGTATCGTTTAAAGCAATGGGGCATGAAGACGAGGCGGTGCAGGGAATGAGCGGCAGTACGGCGTATTATTTGAAAATAGATCCGCTGGTGGAAATGAACGGCAGTAAACTGGTATTGTTTTTTGAGGCATCGCAAGCCCTGATCCGCGAAAAATCATACGTAAACGTTATTATTAATGACAGGCCGGCCTATAGCGCCCGCCTCACACGTGATTCTATCCAACAGGTGTCTTTAAACCTAAGTCGTAATGATCTTTCAAGCGATAAGTATTTGAAGATACAAGTGAAAACTATGTTGGCCGTATCAGACGAAAAATGTAAGGATCTTGACAATCCGGCTATGTGGTTGAGAGTTAAATCCTACTCATACCTTAACCTTGTTAAAAGCAATGCTAACTTTTTTGCTAACGTTAATATAGGTAACAGTTTTGAAACCATGCGTGCTATAGTGTATCCTGCAAATCCAAATTTGCATGATCTGAAAGCGGTTGCGTGGGCGTATTCAAGGTTGAAAAAGGCCGACGTGAGAAACATACAGGTTTATCAACAAGGTAAAATGCCTGATAGCGTAAAGAACTATATAGTAGTTGGTCAGATAGATCGCCTTACTCCAACCCAACGCAGCCTTATAAAAGTTACGCCACAAAAAGGTGAGGGTTTAATGTATTTAAACAAGTCTACAGCGGTTGCTTTAGATACCATTGTAAGGCTGGTAAAAGCAGGTGCAAAAATAATGACGGTTAAATCCTTAGCGCAAAGCACTGTTCCGTCTGAAATATTATTCATTACCGGAGGCGACGATCAAGGATATGAAAAATCAATAACCTCTTTAGGTAATATCAATATTCTTAACTCAACGTTTGGCGATTACCTGTTGATCAATAAGGCTGAGAATACCTTCTTTAAAACTATTGACGAAAACCGCTCTAAACTTAGTTTCAGGCAAATAGGTGGTACCACAAACTTTATGAGTGGTATTGGTAACCTTAAAAGTGTATATAATTTTAAAAACAGCGATTTTAGCTTCACGCCTAAAGAAGTTGAAATTAGGGTAATGGCCAATTATAGCAGCCTTGGTCAAGGCGATAGGGGCTATTTGAATATCTATCTGAATGGCATGCTTATCCAGTCAGAAAAACTTGATGGTTCGGGTAAAGTAAACACCGCGGTAACAATTAACCGTTATCAGCACCATAAGTACAACACGTTAGAAACCGAATTCAGGTTCTACGCAAGCGGTGGTAACTGTAACAATAGTTTTAATGGTTTTTTTGCTGAAGTTGATGTAGATAAATCATATTTGGAGTCAAAAAATCCTTTTGTCACCAGTGACTTAAGCTTCTATCAATATCCTGAAGCATTTAACAATGGTACCACCCGCGTTGTTGTAAGTAAAAAGTATGCTCCGTTTGCGGCAGCTGCCTTGGGTGAAATTATTTATGAATTGAATAATAACATCAACGCCAATAACTTCCCTGAGTTTAGTTACTCAGATGACATGGATGTAAATGAGTTGAAAAAGAACCACATTATTGCTTTATTGTCACATGATGATAAACTGATGAATGAATTCCCTGATGCTCCAATTCAATTCAACCGTAAATTCAGGTTATATAATAACGAGAACAATAAGATAGTTTATGAACTGTCTGACTCTGTATCAAACGGCCTGGCGCAAATATTTTACGGACGCAGCAACAACGCTGTATTGGTTTTAACTGCTACGGGTAAAAACATGGCTAACGCATTTAGTGCAGCATCCAGATCAATAACCGAGCAGTTGTCAACGCTGTCAAGCAACGTGGCTATATCTGATGTTAATAACAACAAGTATTTATTCAATATCAGCAAATCAAGCGAGAACCTGGAATATATTGATACAAAGAGCGTTTTGACGCGTTTTTGGGAAAGCTACAACCTGTACATATTATTGGCCATGCTGGTGCTGATACTGTTAGCATTCCTTTATATACGCGCCAAAGTTCAAAAATCACAAGATATATTCACCGACTAATTATACGCTCCGGCTGCTTTCATGCAGCCGGAGAACTTAATATAACACATGAAATTATCAGTCCCAAAGCTCTTAATACGTGATGGCTTTTTAACCGAAGACGATCAGGAAAGGATAGATGATTTTTCGCGACGCTCGGGCTTATCGTACGTAAAAATTGCGCTGAACTTTGGCTACATCTCACGTAAAAATTACGAGCGATCTCTTATCAATGCGGGTTATGCATTCCAGCAAATAAGGGATGAACCTCGCGATGAGGAGGTGCTGAGCAAAATTGAACTCAAGTTTGCTGATGAACATCTGGCGCTGCCTTTACGCATACAGAATAATAAGGTTGTTACGCTAATGGCCGACCCATCTGACGAGTTGTTTATTGACTTTATCAGGTTTACCTACAATTTAGAGCCCGAAATAATCGTTGCTTCTGATTTGGATATTACCTGGTTAAGCCACGTTTTGTTGGGACAAAAATATGTGAAGTCGGCCGTTTTTGAACTGCTCAACCGCGATCCCAAAAACTCAGCGCTCACAACTTTTACTACCCCACAGTTAGTATTTACGTTTGGCTTATTAGGCGTAGTAGTTGCCGGATTGATACTCAGTTTTGCTAATACAGCTATCATCATAAATGTTCTGCTCAGCAGCTTCTTTTTGGTTGCTATAGTTTTCAAGCTGTTTTTGGCTTTGGTTGGTTCAAGGTTTGAGTTGGATGAAGCTGTTACAAAAAAGGAAGTACGCGAAGTAGTGGACGATGAATTGCCCATATATACCATACACCTCCCGGTTTATAAAGAAGATAAGCTGATTAAAAAGCTGATATGGAACCTGCAAAGTATTGACTATCCGCGCGAGAAACTGGATATAAAGTTACTGATTGAGGAAGATGATGATAAAACACTTAATGCGGTGCGTAATCTTGATTTTCCAGCAGTGTTTGAGGTAATTGTTGTGCCTTTCCACATGCCTAAAACTAAACCTAAAGCATGTAATTACGGGCTTCATTTTTCAAGGGGTAAATTCCTCACTATTTATGATGCTGAAGATGTGCCAGATACCGATCAGCTAAAAAAGGTGGTTGCCCTGTTTAATAAACTGCCGGATAATTATATAGTTATTCAAAGTGCTCTAAACTACTTTAACCGTAACGAGAATTTTCTTACCCGTATGTTTACGCTGGAGTATTCTTACTGGTTTGATTATATGCTACCCGGGCTTGATACTTTTGATATACCAATTCCACTTGGAGGTACAAGTAATCACTTCAAATTTGAGTACCTGATAGAGTTAGGCGGATGGGACCCTTTCAATGTAACCGAAGACGCAGATCTTGGTGTTAGGGCTTATGATAAGGGTTATAAAGTGGCCATTATTAATTCAACCACTTATGAAGAGGCCAATAATGAAATGTTTAACTGGGTGCGCCAACGTTCGCGTTGGATAAAGGGCTATATGCAAACGCATTTGGTGCATATGCGTAACCCGATAGCATTATGGAAAAAAATAGGTTGGAAAGGCTTTTTAGGATTTAATTTTTTTATAGGTGCAACGCCTGTAACCTTCCTGGTATATCCGTTGCTGCTATGCATATTTTTCTGCTACGTTATCTTTGATCTGGAAACCATACGCACCTTGTTTCCTGATTGGGTATTATTTATGTCTATTATCAACCTCATGGTAGGTAATATTTTAATGATATATGTAAACATGATGGCTGTGTTTAAACGCCGCTATTACGAGTTGATATTATTCGCGGTAGCTAATCCAATTTACTGGTTATTGCATTCCTGGGCAGCGTACAAGGGGCTTTATCAGCTTGTTGTAAAACCATTTTACTGGGAGAAAACTAATCACGGTTTAAGTAAAACCCATAGTCCTACAAATGTCACTCCGTAAAATAAAAATAACCAGCGGGCAATCTCTGCTCATTATTACATCGCTGCTTGCCATTTATTATCTGGTATGCGGTTATGTACTTAGTGATATGGGGTATAGTAACCTTGAGTCGGTTTTTTATGTAGAAAAGGTACGTATAATATTTGAGGGCATTGGCTATAAGCTTAAGGTTATGGGCCTAACATCGCCCATTATACCCTTCTTTGCAACATTTGCCTTTACGGTTATTGATCCCTTGCTTGCGCCTGTAATAGCATCTTGTTTAGGGACAGCGGTACTTTTTTACATGATTGCGGGGGAGATTACCAAAAGACTTAAGGATGATTTTTATCTGTTTCTGTTGTTGGCTGTTTTCCTCTTTCATCCGGGCTTACTTTATACGGCCTGTTCCGGCAAGTCAATATATCTGGTATTGATATTCTTTTACCTGTTTTTTGTTAACCTTTTCAGGTATTACACATCCAACACAACTTTCCACGTATCAATTGCCAGTATTTGCCTGGTAATACTGTTGTTTTGCGATTATAAGTTTATCTGGCTTACCTTGTTTTTTATACCGCTGGTATTTTCCATTTCCATACAAAGCCTTAATCTGGCCGAAAAGGAATCTATTTTCAGGATGACGATGAGCTTTAATAGTCCATCGCTAAGGCGTAAACTTATTAATAAAACATTTGCCCTTTACATCATTTTGTTTGTGTTGCCAATAGCATCAATTGTTTGTTACAAACTGCTTAACCTGACCAACGCAAATGATGTTGACTACTTTTTGCAGAGCCCATACTCAACATGGACGGTTTTAGCCGACCGGCTTAACTATGATCTTACCGCAATGAACCCGGGGGCCGATAACACCGAAGTTTCACTATTGATCACGGCTAAAATAATTGCCTTCTGCCCGCTTATTGTGGTGATGATGTTCTTTTTCAGGAATAAGGTTTATCAGGTTTTAACACTGCTTACCCCGTTTGCTTTTGTTGAGTTTTTGCATTTAAAGTATGATAAAACACCTATAGCTTATCAGTATTATCTTATTTTTTTAGTGTTGGCAATTCTGTGCATCATAATTAAAGGAGCAAACATAAAGCAACAACTTATTTTTAAAGTTGCTTTAGGGTTCATTATGTTGCTGCAATGCTATACAGGATACTATTTCCTGAAAAACTCATCGTCAGACGAGGAAAGAAAATTTATCGCTGCCTTTATTGACAGGAAACTGGATGAGGAAAAAGCAGACGAAGACCGCAATATGGCTAACTATATTAACGGTTTGCCAGAAAATACACGCGTATTGGTTGATGATGCCGTAGCTTACAAGATAGTTGCTTATACAGATAATATAAAAGGACTTATACTACCCTACCAGGACAATTACGTTGGCGCTGTTGAGTCGCCGGGAGATTATGCGCAGTATATATTGGTAACATCTCCTAAAAACTTAATGGCGGGTTACACGCTACTCAGCTCCAAATATCCTCCTTTACTTTACCAAACAGCAAATAATTATGCCACCTTGCAAAAGGTGCATGAAACACCAAACTGGGTGCTTTACAGGTTTCTATAGCATTAATTTTTAATATATTTTGCCTGTACTGCTATGGTAGTACAGGCATCTTTATGTTTATGGCACCATACAATTAACCTGTTATTATACCGGATTGTTGTTATATTGCATTGCCAATAAACTTATTTACCTAACCTCTTTATTGCCATGCGTTTTAACCGTGTGCTCTGTTGTTGTATTGTTGTGTTTGCCATTACACTAACCAGTAACTTTCTGTATGCGCAACTTGCCTCCAGGCAGTCAGATGCTCGATCAGGCAGAAAAACAATGTTCGATTCACTACTTAACTTGTACGGATCAAAATACAGATCGCCTGTGTTATATGTGCATTTTGATAAAAACGTATATTCCAACAACGAAACTATTTGGTTTACAGGTTACCTGTTAAATGGTGCAGACGGGTTAAGCTATAATACGCTGTCGCTTGTACTGGTAAAAGACGATAACAGAAGCATTTTAATGGATGACCGTTTTGTAATAAACAATGGCTTTTGTTTTGGCAATACCACCATTCCCGATTCTGTGAACGCAGGTGCCTACACTTTGATAGCTTACGGTAACCGCATTTCGGGCGATGTACCGGATGCAGTGTTTACCCAACAAATTACAGTTAAAACGGGTAATCAGCCAACTTTTAATGCTTCGCTTAACCCTCTTGATACATCTGCCACTTTAGCCAATCAAAAAGTAATGTTGCTGGTTAATTTCATGGATCAAAAATCGGCACCGGTTAGTGTGCCGGTTAAGTTTTTTGTTGGCGATGCGCGTAAGCCGGTTACCACCGGTGCTGTTAAAACTGCAAACGGGCAATATATCTTTAACATTCCATCGTCTTTGTTAAATATGGCTAATAACAAACTGCATGTACAGGTAAAGTATAAAGCAGAGGTGCAGGACTTAAGCATGGTGCTACCAGTAGCTTCGCAACCTGCACAGGTGTTGTTTTTCCCTGAAGGCGGAAATTTGGTAAACGGTATTGTAAATACCATAGGTTGGGAGGTTAAAAGTGCCGAAGGAAAACCGCTTTTTGCCAATGTGGTATTGTATGCAGACAAGCAAGTGCTAGATACCGTACATAATAACGGCAGTGGGCTGGGCAGATTTGCATTCATCCCCCAAAAAAACAAGCAATACTATTTAAAGCTACTTGGCAGCAATAACAATGAGGTATTTAACCTTCCGGCCATTGTTAATAGTCCGTCGCTCACGGTTAATAAGGCTGTTGTTAACGATACTTTGATTGTTGATGTACATAATAACGATCCGCAACGCAAGCTATACCTCATAGGTCATAATT
Organism: Mucilaginibacter auburnensis; assembly: GCF_002797815.1. Taxonomy (NCBI): domain Bacteria; kingdom Pseudomonadati; phylum Bacteroidota; class Sphingobacteriia; order Sphingobacteriales; family Sphingobacteriaceae; genus Mucilaginibacter; species Mucilaginibacter auburnensis. Next base: position 1,582,726 of record NZ_PGFJ01000002.1, on the reverse strand, counting down.
ACAGTCAAACTTTTTTTGAATCGGTAGTTGAAAATCGCGTAGGGCAGCGCATGAAGATCATTTTGAAAGATGTGCCGCGCGGATTATTGCAGTTAACTTTGGTTGACAGCTTAGGCAGGCCTTATGCCGACAGACTTATTTTTGCACACTACAACAACACTTCCAGGCTTGAGATCACCACGGACAACGCCACTTATGCCGCCCGAAAAAAAGTAAAGCTTAATATTAAGCTAACCGGTTTGGCGGATAACGCGGCTGTTTCTGTTGCAGTAGTACAGGCCAACAGGGTGGAAATGCGTAATAAGAACGATATTGAAACTTATATACACTTACGACAAAAAATAGGCGAACTTCCTTTAAAGGAGAATTATTTCAGTAACACATTTTTTGACAAGCGCGACCTTGAAGACCTGTTACTTATAAAGGGGTGGAGCCGTTACAAATGGACAGATGTTTTAAAGGCAGAGCAAAATACTTTAGTAAGTAAGGAAACTGAGTTGAAGCTTAGCGGAAAGGTAACAAGGCTCATTGGTAAGTTTAAACCACCGGTAATGTTAATTACCTTGAATCCCGGTGCAATGTACGAAACCGACATCAATGGAAATTTTGCATTACCCGATAGCAATATTCTAACAGAACCTAATAAAACTATTGGCATAATGGTAGCTAATGGAGATGTTGCTGATTATAAAATAGACATCGTTAACCCTTACGACACTGTTAATAAGGTACTTGCTTTGAACATGAGTCCGGTAACTATTTACACATCTGCACAACAAAATTCATCTGATCTAAGCATTCCGGGCACAGAGAGGGCTATCCAGTTAAAAGAGGTGGTAATAAAAGATAAAAAGGTTGATGATGTTTTCTATCCAAAATTTGGCGGCATAGGAGCTAACGAGTGCGGTGATTATGTGTGCCAGTATAATATTTTAAACTGCCCAAACCATCGGTTCGCATCAGGCAACACGCCCCCTATAGTTGGTATGTCATACCAGGGACGTGTTTATCAGGGTTGTCAGATCATGAAGGTGGCCAATAAGCAAACCGGTTTAAAGTTTAAGGGTATTTATGCCGCGCAGGAGTTTTACCCATCCGATTATTCGGAGATCAATCCATCGCAACCAGAATATTTGTCAACCATATATTGGAAAAACCAACTGCTCCTTAAAAAAGGTGAAGTGCAGGAAGTATCCTTTTATACGGGCGATATCACCGGTCCGTTTAAAGTAATTGTACAGGGCATAACAGCTGATGATGTTATTTACGGTGAAGCGGTTTTCAATGTTAAAAAACAGTAAGCTTATGTCGAGATTACTGTAGTTAAAAATTTAGTTATATATTGCTTTCGCCAAAATCTTTATTCAGATAAATCTTATGCCGCTTGTTTTGAAAGTACCGGTATTCGCCTGTAGTTTATTGTTGTGTTTAAATTTGTTATGTGGCAAAGCAAATGCACAGATCATTGAAAAGCGCCCTGCGTCTTCTACTGTGCAAACCAATTTTGACTCGCTTATCAGCTATTACGCGGCAAGCCGGCATTCGCCCGCGCTGTTTATTCATTTTGACAAAAATGTTTATTCCAATAATGAGAATGTTTGGTTTACAGGATACTTACTTAACTATACAGACGCGGCACTGTATAACACTTTGTCTCTTGCCCTGGTAAAAAATGACGATAGAAGTGTTGTTATGGACGACCGCTTTATCATATCCGGCGGGTTTTGCTTTGGCAACACCAACATACCCGATTCGGTGAGATCTGGCGCTTATACCTTTGTTGCTTATACTAACCGCTTGCAAAACGGTAAACCCGAAGTGCTGTTTACGCAACAAATAACGGTAAAAACAGAAACGGTGCAAACCTTCAATGCGTCGTTGAACCCATTAGATACGTCGGCTACGGCAGTTAATCAAAAGGTAATGTTGCTGGTTACATTTATGGATGTAAATGCCGCACCGGCTACCTTACCTGTAATCTATTATGTTGGCGATGCCCGTAAGCCCGTAACAACAGGAGCGGTTAAAACAGCTTTAGGACAATACATTTTCAACATATCATCTAAATTATTAAGTGCCGGCAACAACACTTTACATGTACAGGTGAAATATAAAGACGAGATTCATGATGTAAAAATGAAACTTCCCGTGCCGCAGCAACCTCCCAAAGTGCAATTCTTTCCGGAAGGTGGTAATCTGATAAATGGTATAGTTAACCTGGTGGGTTGGGAAATTAAGAGTGATGAAGGCGCACCATTATTGGAGGAAGCTTCACTATATGAAGATGATAAATTGATTGACGCCTTTACCTCTAACGGCTATGGTTTGGGCAAGTTTTACCTGGTACCGCAGGCTGGCAAAAAGTACAGCCTTAGGTTAAAGAGAAATGATGGTAAAGCAATTTATAATTTGCCTGCTGTTATTAATGGCGCCACATTAATTGTAAGGCATGCAGTGGTTAATGATACGCTTATGGTTGATGTATATAATAATGACGGCGGAAGGCACCTGCACCTGTTAGGCCACAATTATGAACATTTATTTTTTGATGTGCCTATTGAAAAAAATCCTATACAAAGGGTTAAAATTGTTCTGAACAATATGCCAAGGGGCTTAATGCAGTTAACATTGGTTGATAGTAGCGGCAACGCGTATGCCGCACGTTCGGTTTTCGCACATTACAACAACAATTCAAATATCACTATCACTACTGATAACAATAGTTATGGCACTCGGAAGAAGGTTAGGGTCAGCCTTAAACTTGAAGGGCAGAATAAGGAAGCGGCAGTATCAATAGCAGTTGTGCAGGCTAACCGGGTTGAAATTAAAAACAGTAACGATATTGAAAGCTTTATTCATTTAAAACAACACCTTTCTGGTATACCTGTGAGGGAGAATTATTTTGAGAATTCGGAATTTGCCAGACGCGACCTGGAGGATATACTCTTAATAAAAGGCTGGAGCAGATACAAGTGGACAGATGTTTTAACAGTGCAGCCTCATGATACAGTAAAAACGGCTACTGATTTGGTTTTTACAGGTAAGGCAGTAAGGAATTTCGGTAAAATGAAAGCCCCAATTACCATTTTAACTGTTGAACCGACAAGTACTTATGAAACAGATATGTCGGGCAATTTCACATTGCCCGATAATAATATAGTAACGCTGCCGGGCAAGAAAGTGGGCATAATGGTGGCAGCACGAAACATGGCCGATTTTAGTATTAAAGTAGTAAACCCTTATGATAGCTTAAATAGATATATGGCCGGGATTATTGAACCGTTTACCTATTACTCGCCTGCACAAGAAAACTCTAACGCCTTACAATTGCCCGGTAGTGAGCGCGCTATACGGCTTAAAGAAGTTACAATAAAAGATAAAAAGGAAGATGATTTTTTTGCCACAGGCCCTAACCCCTGCGGCGATTATATTTGTGTTTATAACATACTAAATTGCCCTAATCATAGGGGGGCTTCAGATTGTAAGCCGCCGGTTAAAGGAGCAACCTATAGGTCTGGTATTAATGGAACCGGAACCGTTGTATACCAGGGATGTAATCAAACTTCCGGTTTAAAATTCAAAGGTATATATGCACCTCAGGATTTTTATCCGTCTGATTACTCAGAGCTAAATCCGTCACAGCCGGAGTATCTGTCAACAATTTACTGGAAAAATCAGCTCATGTTGAAAAAAGGTGAAACAAAGGAACTCTCATTTTACACGAGTGATATAACAGGTCCGTTTAAAATAATTATACAAGGCGTAACCAATACCGACGTGATACACCAACAAGCATCTTTCCGGGTAAGTAAGTAATTAACTATTTAAGCTTAGCTAAAGCCTTGCGTACACGTGGCATAGCAGCAGCAATATCCTCATAGCTACAAGCACCAACAGATGCCCTGAACCAGGTAACTTCATCGTCTGTGCCAAAAGCTGCAAAAGGCACAAATGCTATCTTAGCTTCTTTTATCAGGTAAAAATTAATATCTGCCGAGTTTTGTAATACCGCCCCATCAGGAGTTGTTTTGCCTTTGTAGTCAATTTTAATGGTTAAGTAGATAGCGCCCATCGGAGCTATTGAATCTACAGCGAAACCATCAGCCTTTAATTGCTGAAAGCCGTTGTGCAGGGTATTTAAGCTTTGTTGTACACGGCCTTTTAAAGTATCCAGATAGGTATTTACAGCAGCATCGTCCATTATGTACTTGGCCATAGCAACCTGCTCAGCCTTCGGCGACCACGCACCCATGTGTCCAACAATGGCTTTCATGTTATTGATAACACCTTCCGGCCCGAAGCCCCAGCCAACACGCACACCTGTTGCGGCAAAGCACTTAGATGCACCGTCAATAAATATTACATAGTCCTTCAACTCAGGGCGCAAAGTAACCGGGTCAAAATGCTGGTTATCGCCAAAAGTTAATTGAGAGTAGATCTGGTCATATAAAAAATAAAGCGGTTTTTCGCCTGCCGCACGGCTTTTATTCTCGGCAATTACCAGGTCGCAAATTTCTTCCAGGTCTTTTTTGCCAAACATGGTACCGGTAGGGTTAAGCGGAGAACACAGTGCCAGCAAAGCAGCGCCTTTAATATGCGGTCGCAGTTCATCAGCGGTAGGCATAAAGTTATTTTCGGCACGGGTTTGTACCATTACGCCTTCGGCTTTAAGCAGGTCGCAATAGTGATTATTGTTCCATGACGGGGCAGGGAAAACCACCTTGTCGCCCGGATCAACTACCGCTAAGTAAGTTGAGTAGATCAGCGGACGAGAGCCGCCTGAAATTAAGATCTGATTGGCTTTGTAATCCAGCCCTAAGCGGTTCTTCAGAAATACCGATACACTCTCGCGCAGGGCAAGCACACCATCAGCAGGGGGGTAGTTGGTTTGATTGGCTGCATAAGCCTCAACAATATCCTGCTTCAACTCATCCGGAATAGGATAAATGTTAGAATCGTAATCACCAATAGTTAGGTTGGCAATGTTTTGTCCCTGGCGTTTTAACTCATTTATTTCGCCCGCAATTTTTATGATCTCAGAACCACGCAGGTTCTCCGCTAATGCAGATACTTTCATTCTTCAAAGGTAAAAGGATAAAGCTAAAAGGTGAAAGGTTTTATTGTACCTAAAAACAAAAAAGGTAAAAGGAATGCAAGAAGCCCACACTCCTTTTACCTTTTTGCTTTTGTCCTTTCAATCTCAGGATATATATGGCTTTCTTAATCTTATAATTCGCACCCAGTGCATCACTTTCATTACCGGGTAAACAGGGTCAAACTCATACCATTTTGCAGCAAAGTTTGAACTGTTAGGACGCTTGTGGTGATTGTTTTGAAACAACTCGCCCAGCATTAAAAAATCAAGCGGAATTGAGTTTTTTGATTTATCGCCGTTGTCAAAGTTAGCGTAGCCGTATTTGTGGCCGCACCAGTTTACAATAGCACCGTGCAACGGACCCATTATAAAATGGATAGGCAATAGCAAAAACATCCACCAGTGGGTAGCAAAAGCAACGTAAAAAGCAACGTAACCTAAGCCAAACAATATGCGCGAAGCGTAAGTAGAGCCCCAGTAATCCAATGCTCTCCATTCAGGGCAGTACCCGGCAAATTGAGCATCAGGTTCTTTCAAACGTTTTTCATAAAGTTTATAACTGATTGCAGTGCGCCACATCATCTGGAAAACATCCGTAAAAAAGTGTGGTGAATGCGGGTCTTTTTCTGTATCGCTATAAGCGTGGTGTTCACGGTGCATTATTGCATAGGCCCTCGGATTTAAGTACGACGAACCTTGGCAGATAAAAGTCAACAAATGAAAAACACGCTCATTAAATTTATTGGTCACAAACATTTTATGCGACGCATATCTGTGCAGATAAAATGTTTGAAAGAACAGGGACAAAAACCAATGTCCCAGAAAGAATAGTAAAATAGCCACTAAAAAATTGTATTGATGTATTATATATTAACGGCGAAGATACGATTATAGTTTTACAGCACTGAAAGTAAATCAAATAATGACAAGGATCATTTTTGCAAAGTATTGCGTAAAAAAAGTGCCAAGTGGTTCGCTGCCTGTATATAAATTACCCACAAGCGGGTATTTTTTGGTATGAAATGAAAATTATGTTTGCTGTAAACATTTCAATATATGCAGATCAACATTAAAAAGACGATCAATACCATAGTCATGGTTACTTTGATCATTACGTTCCTCCCTGGTTGTAAAAAAGAAAATGCCGATAACCCTGATCCTATCCCCGTGGTAGACAATAGTCCGGTTATAACAGGTATGAGTAACACAGGAGCATTGCCCAATAGTGTAATAACCATCACAGGGAGTAATTTGGGCTCCGCTAATGTTGGCGCTACAGTAACCTTTAATGGTGTTGCAGCTACCATAAGTTCCTTAAGCGCTACTGAAATTGTTGTTACCGTACCCTCAACAGCTACAACGGGTAAAATAGCAGTAACAGTAGGCGGTAAAACCGTTACATCAACCTCTAATTTTGTTGTAAAAACCGGGAATGTAACTACTTTGAGCACAACATATGTTGAACATTTGGCGGTTGATGCGGCCGGAAACATTTACGGAGATGCTTCAACGGCAATATATAAAATTACGGTGGGAGGAGTTACAACCTTATTTGGCGGAACTGTAAATACTAATGTTAATAACCCAATCAAATCGGCATGGGGAATAGCTGTTGATACAGCCGGAAATTTATACCTTCCTGATATCAGAGCTTATGCTATTCACAAAGTGTCAAAAACCGGTGTGATAACCAGATTGGCTGGAAATGGAACAGCTGGTACGCTGGATGGTAAGGATACAGCTGCGAGATTCACTTACCCTAAGGGCATAGCAATAGATAAGGCAGGAAACCTGTATGTTACAGATAAATACAGGGTGCGTAAAGTAACTCCTGCAGGCGTTGTAAGTACACTTGCCGGAAGCGGTGTTAAAGGAGATGTTAACGGGCAAGGTACTGCAGCCCAGTTTGGCGAGTTAGAGGGTATTGCTGTTGATGCCAGCGGCAATGTTTATGTGGCTGATTTAGATTATAAACGTATACGTAAAATTACTTCCGCTGGTGTTGTCAGCACTTTGGCGGGAAGCGGAACAGCTGGCTTTGCAGATGGTGCAGGTACATCAGCACAGTTTTTTTACCCGCAAGGCATGGCCGTTGATGCTGCAGGAAATGTTTTTGTAAGCGACGGAGATTTTCAAAGCTCCTATTATGCTATACGCATGATCAATAAAAATGGTGTAGTAAGCACTTTCATGAAAGGCAGCGATGCGCCTGTTAAAACAGGGCCTGTAAATACAGCTACTGTTAATTTTCCGGATGGAATAGCTTTTGACGCAGCAGGTAATATGTACATAACAAATACAGGCAGCGGCATTGTAAGCAAAGTAACTATTAATTAAAGTACATCATTTCTGTAGCTAACAAACAATGGCCCGTGAACCAACGTTCACGGGCCATTGTTTATGCTATTGTACTACCCAATTCAAACAGATCAGCCAATAGTTTATAAGAAAGTAGTCTGTCGTCAAAATCTTCGGCAATGGTAACGGCTATTATTTCATCTATGCCATAGCTTTCGGCTAAGGTTGACAGGCGTTCTTTAACCATTTTTGGGCTGCCTGCTACTACTCGCTGGCGGTTGTAACGTATCCTGTCCTGCTCCGCAAGAGAATACTGCATGTCTTTTACATCCTCATAACCTAAAGCAGAAATGCCTCCGCCGCGCTCCAATTGAATAAAACGGTGATCCATAACCGCTTTATGTTGCATAACTTTCTCTTCGTCTTCTGAGCAGAAGACAAATATAGCCATATTGGCTTGCGGCGTTTCGCGGTCAAGCGACGGTTGAAAGCGCTCTTTATACAATTGTACAGCTGCTGGTCCGCCAACCGGGTTAATAAAATGGGCAAAAGAAAAGCCCATGCCAAAATGTGCGGCAAATAACCCGCTTTGGCCGCTTGAACTAAGCAACCACATATCAGGTACGCTTTTTACCTGTGGGATGGCGCGTATACGACCCTGCGGCGTGCCTGGTTCGCCGGTATCATGAAAATAATTTTGCAGATCTGTTAACTGCTCCATAAAATCCTGCTCGGCCCAGGTGTTTGATGGATTAAGTATAGATGCGGTAAGCCTGTCTGTACCGGGGGCTCGGCCCATGCCAAGGTCAATCCTGCCCGGAGCCAATGCTTCCAGCATCCTGAAGTTCTCTGCAACTTTTAAGGTACTGTGGTTAGGCATCATTACTCCGCCTGAGCCAATGCGGATAGTTTTGGTTTGTGACGCCAGGTATGCCAGTAATACCTCGGGAGTTGAGCCAGCTAAACTCCCCGTATTATGATGCTCAGATACCCAAAAGCGGTGAAAGCCTAATTGTTCGGTATATATAGCTAAGGCAATAGTTTCCTGCACTGCCTGCTCTGCCGTAGCTCCTTTGCGCACCGGCGATTGATCAAGCACGCTTAGCTTTAATTTCTGTTTTTCCATATCGATGTAAGCAAAGTTAAGCTTACTTGTAATGGACAGATAGCGGGCCGGCTTTTTATGGCATTAGCGTTACATAGCAATTTCTAATTATTGCGGTTCTTTAAAGATGTACTCCTCTTCCCATTCTATATCGAACAATCTCAAAAATTTTCTATACTCATCTAAAAAGGTTTCTTTTTGATGGTGCTGTTGCTGGTTTTGTATGTATCTTATTACTGCGGGGACCTGACTTTTTGCGTAAGAGAAAGCGCCATAACCTTCTTGCCAGGCAAAGCAATTGGAATATTGTTGCTGCTTTATCCATTTACTGCTTTCTGTTTTCACTTTCTGAATGATTGAGGAAACAGATTGGTGCGGACGTAACCCAACAAAAATATGTATATGGTCAGGCATGCTGTTTATTTGAAGCATTTTGTGCCTGTTTTCCTGCAGGATACCTGTGACGTACTTGTGTAGTTGTTCTCTCCAGCTATCTTCAATCAAAGCCGTTCTGTATTTTACTGCAAATACAAACTGTATGTGAATTTGGGTGTAACTGTTGGCCATGTGTCAGGATTAGGTTATCTACCTGCAAGATAGTTATTTCACGAATCGTTCCGATGGAACGACAAATTTTAGGTTGTTTAATTCTACCGACGAGATGTTCCTTAGGAACATTTTTTTCGACCTTTTCTACCCCGCGGCCTTTGAAATATTTACTGTGGTTTAGTTGCCTACGAGATATTCAGCAGGAATATTTTCTTGCCTTTCTATCCGGATATTCTCAGCCGGAATATTTATGGTGATTTTTCTACCGGCGAGATGTTCCTTATACAATGTTCCATCGGAACATCTCGTCGGTAGAAAAGAAATAGCAAATTAAATAGCGTGCCGTAGGCACGCTTCGTGATAAACTTAATTTGTGATAGACATTATATACTAATAATTACCATTCTGGTTCTAAACTCAATCCTTAAAATGATATAAAAAAACCACCTCACCCGTGTAGGCCGGTTTTTTCTCGCCATCAATTTCCATGGTTACGCCTATACTGGCTTTTGTTATACCCCTTAGGTTTACAATAGATACCAGTTTTGCAATTAATCTTACACTGCTATTCACCTTAACAGGCTGCGCGAATTTTATGCTTTCAACAGAATAGTTAATTTCCATTTTTAAATTCTGCACATCAGCAATCTGGTGCCAGAAGAAAGGCAATAGGGATACTGTTAAATAACCATGTGCTATGGTAGCGCCAAACGGACCTTCATTTTTAGCACGTTCTTCATCTACATGTATCCATTGGTGATCAAGTGTAGCATCAGCAAATTGGTTTATTTGTTCCTGGGTGATGGTGTGCCAGGCAGACGTGCCTATTTCTTTACCTAAAAGCGCTTCAAATTCGGTGAAATTGTGGATAGTTACCATTCGGCTATAATTTGTGGTTTTAAAATTGGTTAACGGGTTATACCCGCTGAGTTAAACTGAAGATCGTATAATTTACGGTAATAACCATTTTCTATACGTAAAAGTTCTTGGTGAGTACCGGCTTCTTTTATTTCGCCGTGATCAAGCACAATAATCTTATCGGCATTTTGTATGGTTGAAAGGCGGTGCGCTATAACAATAGCCGTGCGGCCTTCCATTAGCTTATCAATAGCTTTTTGAATCAGTATTTCTGTTTCTGTGTCAACAGATGATGTAGCCTCATCCAACACCAATATTGCCGGATCATAAACCAATGCCCTGATGAATGATATTAACTGTGCCTGCCCGGCTGAAAGGGTTGCGCCACGCTCCATTACATTATAATCATATCCGCCGGGGAGGCGTATAATAAAATCGTGTGCACCAACATCTTTAGCCGCCGCGATGATTTGTTCGCGTGTTATGTTGTCGTTATTTAAGCTGATATTGTTGGCAATGGTATCGCTAAACAAAAATACGTCCTGTATAACGGTTGCTATCTGCCCACGCAGGTAGTTGATATCGTACTCGTAAATTTCGTGCCCATCAATGGTTACCTCGCCTTTACCTATCTCATAAAAGCGATTAAGGATATTAATAGTTGATGATTTACCCGCACCGGTGGCGCCAACTAATGCGAGCTTCTCGCCGGGCTTAACTTTGAAGTTGATGTCTTTTAAAACCCAGTTCTCATCGTTGTAAGCAAACCAAACATTTTTAAATTCTATCTCGCCATTCAGTCTGCCGGTGCGCAGTTGCCCTTTATTGACAGTGACCTCGTCGGTATCTAAAACTTTAAATATCCTGTCGGCCCCAACCATGCCCATTTGCAGGGTGTTGAATTTGTCGGCCAACTGCCTTATAGGGCGAAACAAAAGGTTGAGGAGTATGATAAACTCTAAAATAACTCCTGCTGTAACCGGTTTTCCTGTTGCTGTAATGGACGATAATTGTTGATCTGTTAAAATGCGTGTACAACCATACCAAACCAGTAAACCCATACAAACGGCAAACAAAATTTCAACCACAGGGAAGAAGATAGAGTAATACCAGTTAGAGCGAATGTGTGCATCACGGTGTTTGAGGTTTACATCATTGAACTTGCGCATTTCCTGCTCCTCGCGGGCAAACACCTGTATTACGCTCATGCCCGATATATGTTCAGCTAAAAATGTATTTAAACGTGCTACCTGCGTACGCACTTCCTGAAAAGAGGATTTTATAGCTTCCTTAAAAACATAAGTAGAGGCAAAAAGCACAGGCATGGGAATGAGTGTGATCAGCGCCAGTTTCCAATCTTTAATAAGCATGGCAACAACTATGGCTATTACCAGCAACAGATCGCCTATGATGGAGATCAACCCTTCCGAGAATATATCGGCTATCGTTTCCAGGTCTGATACAGTGCGGGTGATCAGCATTCCAATAGGGGTGCGGTCAAAATATTTCAGCCTAAGGGCAGTAATGTGATTAAATACATCAATACGCAGATCTCGAATTACAGATTGACCAAGTGTATTAGTAAGATAAGTTTGATAGTATTGCGCAATGGTTTGAACAATCAGCAGGCCAATCATGAGTTCCACCATCATTGACAGACCATCATAATCATTGATCATAATAAACTCGTCTAACGTTTTTTGGATGAGTAAAGGAAGCGCTAAGGCAGCAACAGCTAAAAAGATAGTAAGAAACGCGGCTATAATAAAAGTAACACGATATGGCCTTACGTAATGCATTATACGTTTAAACAGTTGCCAATCAAACGCCTTACCGGTTACGCCCCCTCCGCCCCCTGAAGGGGAAACTTTTGAATTATCTTTTGATTTTTCGTCGCTCACAAATTCAAATTTAGTCTATTTTTCTTAATCATTAAATTGGCTAAAGTTCCCCCTTCAGGGGGAGGGGGTTAATACTTCACCTCAGTTAAATATAACCCGCAAGCGGGTACAGATGTTCCGGCATTACTGCGATTTTTGCTTTCTATAATATCTCTTACCGCTTCGGGTGCAATTTCTTTACGCCCTACCATTATTAAGGTACCTACAATAGCACGTACCATGTTGCGGAGAAATCTATCAGCGGAAATATGAAATATAACGCCATCCTCGGTTTCTACCCACTCAGCGCGGCTTATTTTGCAGTCATTAGTAAATACCTGCGTGTTAGATTTGCTGAAGCAGCTAAAATCAGTATACTCTCTTATAATAGACGCTGCCTGGTTCATCAAAGCAATATCCGGCTTGTCGCGTATTAGCCAGGAATAACCTTCTTTAAATGGGTCTTTTTGAAAGTGGATATAGTATTGATAGGAACGCAGCGTAGCATCAAACCGCGCATGTGCATCAGCATGAACAGCTTTAATACTTTTTATGGCGATATCGAGAGGTAATACTGAATTTAAACCTCGTATTATTTTGTCCATAGACCATGGTCCATGGACCATGGTCTCAAGGTCAAAATGCGCGAAAAACTCCTTAGCATGTACACCTGTATCGGTTCGGCCGCAACCTACTGTTTGAACAGCTTGCCTTAAAACGGTTGAAAGCGCTTTGTTCAAAACTTCCTGAACGCTTACAGCATTGGGCTGTATTTGCCAGCCATGGTAGCGCGTGCCATCGTAGCTTAGTTCAATAAAGTAGCGTTGGGTATTCACCCGGCAAAATTAGTGATTAGAGATTAGTTAATTAGTGATTAGTTAAACGAACTGCAACTAATCTCTGGTCAACTAATCACTAATTAACTAATATACTCCTTATAAATAGCGTCAAATAATATCTTATTCTCAACAGCCAGGTCAAAAGGATGGTCAAAAAAGGAATTATTGTAGCCTAAAGATTTTGCCAGGTTTTTTAAAACTTTAAAGTAGGTTATTTCAATGCCTTCTATGATCTGCAAATAAAATAAAATGAAAACGTCTCGCTCAACAGGTGTTTTGCCCGACTTAATTACCGAGATGTACGCTTCCAATGTTAAACCCTGCATGCCCAATATGCTTATTTTTGATGGTTGCTCGTTTATCATGTTGTAAACAGAATCCAATTGCATCATTTGTGTAACAGTATCGTCCTGGCACTCACGTAGCGCAAGCTTTAACTGGTTAATTGACGCTATTTCTACCACTTCTGCCAAAAAATCAAGCAGGTGCTTTTTGCCGTAATAAATATTATTTAAATGCTCCAAAAAAATGCGTTTTAAATGCGCGTCGGCAATTACAACGTCTTTGGGCGTTTGGGGTTGGTTAGGGGTTTCTGTCATTTCAAGTAATTCGGTCTATAAATTTAAGTCATTTGTACGAAATAATATACAATCAGGTTTATAATTAAAAAGAGAGTGGTGCTCTAAAAAAATTATATTTGCTGCATCTTAAGTAATAGCATATGTTGCAAAGAATACAAAGTATTTACCTGCTGTTTGCCGCCCTTGTTATTGCGGCTTTGTTTGTTTTTCCGTTGGTGCATGATGTGTATGTTGACGGACAAACGGTTACCGTAAAAGTTACCGGCATATATAACTATGTTAATGGCGAGGCAAAGCAGGTATTGTCCTTTATTCCGTTATCAATAGCCACCGCCTTCGTAGCTCTCATACCCATTATTATTATTTTTATGTATAAAGACCGTAAAAAGCAAATTATGCTTTGTTATGGAGCCATGGGGGTAATACTGGCGTTCAGTTATTGGGTAGCTACTACAGTAAAGAATGCGATAGGCGGCGCTAACCTTGAAATGTCAAACTACGGTATTGGCATCATCTTGCTTTCACTCGCTGTCTTTTTAATTGTTTTCGCTCAAAAATCTATTCAGAAAGATGAAAAGCTGGTGCGTTCCGCTGATAGGTTGAGATAGTATTTATCAGTAGTACATCCGCTTCCCCTCAATTCTTTGAAAGGGATGAGAAAAGAAATTACTTATCAGTGCGTTGAACCAATCTTTCTGGTAAACGGGTGTTGAATGCCCCGATGCCGGAATTATCCATAAATAAGCATTAGGCAAAGCTTCAGCAATTTCAACAGTATGTTTGGCGGGGATAGCTTCATGGTCGCCGCCTATTATAAGTGTAGGCGCTGTTATTACATGTAATTGCGCCGGTTTTATATTGGGGTGTACCAGCATCATATGGTTTACCTTATAGGCATTTTTTAGTTTTGCCGATGCTTTGCCTGTTTTTATTGAATCGCGCATTTGCCTGTCCGTCGTTAAAATGTCGTTGTAAACATATGGATGCAATGCGGTAGTATCTGGCCGTAAATTGGCGCCCGTGGCAGCTATTTTGCGCACTTTATCCGGATGTCGCATAGCTAACAGCAGTGCATTTATAGCGCCGTCGCTCCAGCCTATTACATAAGCTTGCTTTAGCTTCAGGTAGTCAAGCAATGCATTGTAATCATCGGCCATCATCTCATAGCTTAAAGAGTCTGTAGCATCTATAGATTTCCCCTGCGCCCGGCTGTCTGCCACAACAACCTTGTAGTTTTTAGCAAAAAAATCTATCTGGTTCTCAAAGGATTTTATAGTTCCTCCGTTAGGGTGTATTAAAAGCAAAGGCTCTCCCGTTCCGTATGTTTCATAATACATCTTAAATCCTCTTATATCAGCATATTTTCCGGCTGCAGCGTTATCTCCATATACCGTAGTTGAACTTTGTGCAAATACGATTTTGCTTAAAAATATGAGTAAAACAAGGCTGATACTACGTTCAAAGGTCATGGTGCGGGTTTTGAGCAAATATACCTAATTGTCACACCAAACCCACAATAAGTCAACAATTTGAAATGGTGAAAATAAACCGTACCTTTGCCGCCGATTTGGCGATGTTGCCAGATTCGTTATTTTAAATCATGAACCCATTTATTAATCTGGGAATCCGTCATGATATTGTTAATGCCATCTCTGAGTTAGGCTTTGAAAACCCTACTCCAATCCAGGAACAGTCAATCCCGGTATTGCTTACAGGCAGCAACGATTTTGTCGGATTAGCCCAAACCGGGACCGGTAAAACTGCTGCCTTTGGCCTGCCTTTGTTAGAACTGTTGGATTTCGAAGAAAATCATCCACAGGCACTTGTTTTGTGCCCTACCCGCGAACTTTGTTTGCAAATTACTAATGACCTGAAAAACTACGCTAAAAACATGAACAACGTACACGTTGTTGCTGTGTATGGTGGCGCAAGTATATCAGATCAGTTACGCCAAATTAAACGCGGCGTGCAAATTGTTGTGGCCACGCCTGGCCGTATGCTGGATATCATTAACCGTAAGGCTATTGATTTCTCGCAAGTGCAGTATGTAGTATTGGATGAAGCTGATGAAATGCTCAATATGGGCTTTCAGGAAGATATAGACAATATCCTGTCAACCACTCCAGACGAGAAGAAAACCTGGCTGTTCTCTGCCACTATGCCCGCCGAAGTTAGGCGCATAGCTAAAAAGTACATGGAAAACCCTTTTGAGTTAACCATGGGCGAGAAAAACACCGGCAACGCTAACATTGAGCACGAGTACTATGTAATACGTGCCCGTGACAAGTATGCCGCATTTAAACGCATTGTTGATTTTAATCCTGAAATTTTTGGTATAGTATTTTGCCGCACCAAAATTGAAACGCAGGAAATTGCTGAATCGCTGATAAAAGACGGCTATAATGCCGATTCTTTACATGGTGACCTATCGCAACAACAACGTGATAAGGTAATGAAACGCTACCGTGAGCGCAGCTTGCAGCTTTTAATAGCTACAGACGTTGCCGCACGTGGTATTGACGTTAATGATGTTACGCACGTTATTAACTACTCGCTACCTGATGAGATAGAAAATTACACCCACCGCAGTGGTCGTACAGCGCGTGCCGGTAAAACAGGTGTATCAATTTCTATCATCAACTCAAAAGAGTTTGGTAAAATACGCCAGATAGAGCGTGTAATAGGTAAAAAATTCGTCAAAGCCGAAATTCCAACCGGGTTTGATGTTTGCGAAAAACAACTTTTTGCGCTTATACATAAAGTACATAACGTTGAAGTGAATGAACAGCAAATTGAGCAGTACATTCCGCGTATTATGAACGAGTTTGCTGATCTGAGCAAAGAGGATCTGATTAAACGCTTTGCATCGCTTGAGTTTAATCGTTTCCTTGACTATTACAAAAATGCGCCAGATTTGAACGCGCCTGCTGATGACCGTTTAGGACGTGAAAGAGAAGGTGGCGATCGTTTTGCACGTGAAGGTGCACGTGGCGACTTTACCCGTTTGTTCATCAATTTAGGATCTGTAGATGGCTTTAGCCGCGGCGATTTGTTAGGTTACATTTGTAATACATCTAAAATCAGCGGTAAAGTGGTTGGTAAAATTGATGTTAAAGGTGTGTACTCTTTCTTTGAAGTACCGCATAGCGATGTTGCCACTGTTCAGGAAGGCTTTAAAGGAGCTGATTTCCAGGGGCGCGATGTACGTATTGAAATATCTGGCGATGGCGTTAGCACCAACCGCAGCGGTGGCAGACGTGAAGGCGGCTACCGTGGTGGAAACCGCGAAGGTGGTTTCCGTGGCGGCGACAGACGTGAAGGCGGCTTTAGAGGTGGCGATCGTCGTGAAGGTGGTAGTAATAGTGGCGGTGGTTTCCGTGGTGGTGAAAAACGCGAAGGCGGCGGTTTCCGCGACTTCTCGGGAAAACGCCGTGAAGACCGTGGCGAGCGTAAGAAACGTTTTTAAGTTTGATTTTTTTATAATAACGAGGCCTGCCGATTTATCGGCGGGCTTTTGTTTTTTATAGACCTGTTATCAGCTTATTTTCTGCGGAAGTTGATCGTAACTGAATCTGGATCGAGAAGGGTTAACGATTGATCATCAATTTTGGTGATAGTGTATTTACTATAAGGCTGGTTACCCTCAAATGATGTGAAAATGGTATCATCCTTCACAAAGTAGTCCTCATTTATCTGTGCTTCTGCATCAATGGCGAAGGTCTTATCTGTTATTTTTAATTCATGTATACCGTCTTCAGCAATCCAGTTGCCCTTCAACCGGTTAACCGGGTGGTCTGTACAGGCAACTGCAACCAAAGCGGCGGCTGTTAAAAAGTGAACAGTAATAAGCGCGATCTTTTTCATAAAGGTGTAAACATTAAGCGCCCGCATACGGGCGCTTAAAAAAAAATTATTTAGCTGGTTTTGTGGTACGCATTTCTGCTTTGGTTATAAATACACGCTTGCCTTTTTTGTTCACGTAGAAGTACTTACCATACTCGTCAATATAAACCAGTTCGCCTGTTGGTGCCCAGTGGCCTTCATAGCGTTTGTCGGTTACGGCGGCAGCACCTTTTGAAGCGAGTTCTGCTGTTTTATTGCCTACTTTTTTTGCTGCTGTTGATGTAGCGTTACCTACTTTATTGGCGGTTTTGTCTATTTTCTGGCCAAGTGTAGTGTCTTTTTTTGTTTGGGCATAAATATCGGTTGTTGTCATTACTGCAATGGCAAGCAACGCGGTGCTAAGTATCTTTTTCATGGTAATGTTTTTACAAACCTCATTGCAAAATTGCTGCCAACGCGTCTTAGTTAACCTAATACCCGCTAGTCAGCTCTTTTTGTATAAAATTCTAATCGATTGTTTGTATAAAATATCGAACTGTGAAACAAAAAAGCCGCTTCACAAGGAAGCGGCTTTGAGGTTATGTGATTGAGTTTGGGAATTATTTGCAATTTCCGTTGTAATTGCCACTAAGGGTTAAGCTGTTATCAGCAGCGGTGTATTTGCCAACTAATGCAATGCCGCCACCAGCCTGGGTAGTAAAGTCACTTTTTGAAAGTGTAAAGTTTGATGATGAGTAATAACTACCGGTACTGTAAGTTGACATATAGTATTGGCGACCGGCTACTAATTTAATAGCGTATTGCCCGTTGCTTTGGCTTACAGGAGCGCCTGAGTTGTAAATGATGTTGCCGTTTTGCAGATAAAGGCAGGTCCATATTCCGGTAACATAATCATACAATTCAAACCAGCCTGATGGTTTTATCTCCACGCTTTTGTTTGAGCATTTGGCCGTAACATTAATTTTTACGTTGATAAAATCGGGCGGCGGCGGACCTTGGAAAGTCAAATTCACAGAGCCTTTTGTACAAGGGTTAAATATTTCTGTTTGTGCAAGTATGGGTAATCTGGGGTTTAGGTACAAATTAAAGTCAGATATTACCACTTTAGCTTTTGCAATGTTTGCAACGTTAGGGAACACCACCTTTCCGCCATTAGTTAAAACTTCGCCATGCGCTGCGGCCAGATATTGGTTGTTCGGTGTAACCAAAGCCACATCATAAACTCCTGTAACGCCTGCGCCTATGTTAAGATTAACGGTTAACGGAACGTTACAAGTACCGTAAGATACACCTGAAATAGCCCATGACCAATCCAGGTTAAAGCAACTTAAGTGAGTGGTGGTGAATTTTGCTACCAGGCTGCCGTTTTCAGAAACAATGGTAACCATCCCCTCTCTTTTCCACTGACCGGTTGATTCTTCTAAGCTCCATAACGGAACCTGATCACCAGCCTTAATATTTTCTCCGGTTGTAAAATTGGTGGTGTTAGGGTCAAGGGTCATGTCAACCAGAACAGGTTTTGAAAACTTCTTAACTTCGGATGATCCGGCCGTCATTTTTACAGAAAGCAGCCCCGCAGACACGAAATTGATGCCAAAGCCGCCGTTGATAGGATTGCCGGCCTCATCAACAACGTTAGTTGGATTAAAACCACCCGGAAATGCACCATATGAGGTACGCGATACTGCGCTGAAATTAACAAGGTTAGCGGTTAATGAATTGGCGTTAATAACTCCTCCGTTAGCATCAAGCATTTGTGTGCCCGAAGGTATGGTCACAACTGCTTTTTCCTTCATGCCTTCGCCGGGATTGACATTGATAGTACCGCCAGCCGAAGTGCCTGAATTTAACGCGCTTTGCGCAGTTGCCACTGCTGTACCAACAACAGGTTTTGCGTATTCAATAACGCTGATGTCAACAACCGAAGGGCTGTCCTCGGTAATGGTTACTGTTTGGGTAATGGGGGCGAAGCCGGGAATGGTAGCATAAACATTGAATTTTACAGGATTGGCTTTTGAAGGTGCAGCAACGCTTGTTAGTGCAAGTGGAAGGAAGCCATTTGAAGCTTTAAAGTCGGTTGATCCGCCATCCATTTGTACTATAGCGGCATCTTTGCCTGATATTTTAACATCAAAATCCTTGATTGCAGTTGTTGACTCGGGATTGGCGTTCACAAAATGAATCAGTACAGGAGCTTTGGCCAGCGATGATGTGTTAACCAATAAGTTTATTCCTTCGTTAGGCTTTTTGCAGGCATAAAATCCAACTGATACTAGTAAAACAGCGGCAAGGCCCATCAGCGTAGCTCTGCCAAACTTCCGTGATTTATAAAGATTTTTCATGTTGTTTGTGATTGAGGTGTGTATTGAAATGATTTTACTTAACGTATTCTGAAATTGAAGTTTAATTGTAATACTGGCAGCCAGCGATAATCTTTAAGATTTTGGTTAAACTGAGGTTCCAGCTGGTTGTTATCTATCAAAAGTTTAGTGCCTACTATTTTGGTGCTTGGGGCAGTAAGGTAATAGGTGCCCAGGTCAAGGTTGATGTTAAAGAATTTGTTAGGAAAACTTCTAAATAAGCCGATGCCGAAATATGGAGCAACGCCTTCCCAGGTGATATCCATTGTTAAGGTTCCAATGTCGCTGCCTTTAAGTTTATAGCCGCCAAAAACGTAATCGCCTGTTGGGGTGATCACCAGGTTGCCCTTGGCTTTGAAAAAATAACCGGCACCACCCACAAACCTAAAGCCCGATGAGTTACCAAATGGTTTAACATCCAACAAAAGGTGGGCGTTTGTAAAATCAACTCTTTGCGAAGAGTTGGTTTGAAAACCATCAATGTTTATGTTGGTGTTAGCATTGAAAGGTGCCGCAGCCCCGCCCAGGCGAACCGCCAGGCGATTGGTTACACCAAATTTGAGTTCGGCTCCTCCGCCTTGTGTGCCGCCGTTAATTTGTAATGAGAGTTTGTTTTTGTCGTTAATTAGCGATGCGGTTTTGACGGAATCTGTGGTGTTGTTTTTTAAGGCGAGGCTGTCTGTTTGCGAGAATGCCTTTTGCGTAAGGGCAGTACATAGCACTGCCGTTAAAGCCATTAGTAAAGGTTTAATCATTGTGATAAATTAGTTGTGATTAATTAGCGTGATTTATTGCAGCTAATTTACCCGAAAACCTTTGCGCGGATAATACCCATTTATGGGTATTTTAATAAAATGGGTGTTTTAACCCAAGTTGTTATGGTGATTTTTGCTTGTTGTTAATAAATTAATATTTTTAACTCTATTTTGTTAAAAATATCAAAATTTAGATTGGTATAAAAAGCTGTTGTTTAAGGTAATGATAAAATCCGAAATGCTAATAAGAAATCGGACAGGGGAGAAAACTCAATTTAATTGTGCCGCAAGCTGGCTCATTACAGTTACCGGAGATTTTTTTTGATAAACAATTGCGTAAACAGCATAGCAAATAGGCATATTTACGTTATGCTGTTTATTGATCTGATATAAGCAGTTTACAGCGTAATAACCTTCTGCTACCATGTTCATTTCTAACTGGGCCGACTTAACCGTATAGCCTTTACCTATCATGTTACCAAAGGTTCTGTTCCGACTGAACTGCGAGTACGCGGTAACCAGCAGGTCACCCAGGTAAGCTGATTCTTTTATGTCCCGGTCAATAGGGTGAACAGCATCTACAAACCGCATCAATTCTCGTATAGCATTAGATATTAGTACAGCCTGAAAGTTATCGCCATAACCTACTCCGTGACAAATACCACTGGCAATAGCGTAAATGTTTTTTAAAACTGCGGCGTATTCAGTTCCATAAATGTCATCAGATGTTATTGTTTTTATGTAACGGGTATTGATCATGCCGGCAAAGTCGGCAGCAAACTCGGCATCGCCAGACGCAATGGTAAGATAAGAGAGTTTTTCAAGTGCCACTTCTTCAGCATGGCATGGGCCACTCAATACGGCAAAATCATGCGGTGTTATACTGTAAGCTTTATTGAGATATTCAAATATGATGAGGTTCTCGTCTGGGACTATACCTTTAATGGCAGAAATTATTTTTTTGCCCTTCAGATCATCAGCACCTACGTCGGCAAGCGCTTCTTTTAAAAATGCTGCGGGTACGTTTAGCAAAATCATATCGGCAACAGCAATAAGGCTTTTCAGATCGGTTGAAATGTTTTGCTTAGGCAGTTTTACCTCAACCGAACTCAGATAGTTAGGGTTGTGCCCAAATTTGTGTAAATGCTCAACCGCTTCTGCGTTGCGCATCCACCAAAAAACCTCTTTGCCTGTAATGTTATCAGTTAACATTTTAATGTTAGCAGTAGCCCAGCTACCTCCGCCAACAACTAATATCTTATTTTGCTTTTGCATTAATATGTCCCGGGCAAAGTAACAAAAAATGTACGGATTAATTTATATCTACATAACAGAGAAGCTTGAATACCTTTCAAGCTTAGCATTATTACTATACATGCCACTTCCCAAAAGATGTTGGATTTTAAAGCTAATAATGTAAATTTGTAATACAATAATGTTAGTTATTGTGTTTTATTAATTATAATTAATATTATAATGTTACTTACTACACCAGTAAAGGCTCAATTGAAAATTGCAGAAAACGTGCGCGCCAAACGTATAGCTATAGAGCTTACGCAGGAAGGGCTTGCTGAGCGTTCCGGCGTGCCGCTTGCTACTTTGCGTAAGTTTGAGCAAAAGGGAGCAATTTCGCTTGAGTCGTTAATTAAATTATTAATGGTTACCGGAGGTGTTGAAGAACTGATAGAGGTGTTGAAACCGGCAAAGCCAGCCTTTAAATCTATTGATGATGTACTTAAAGGCGATGGTGAGGTAACAAGAAAAAGAGGACGAAGAAGATGAACACATCGGTTAAAGAAGTAAAAGTTGGTTTAGATTTTGGCCAGATAGTTCACAATGTTGGACGATTGGCGATAAGAGACCGCATAATCTATTTCGAATACAACGATTCCTTTCTTCAGCAAAATATAAATATATCGCCGTTACGTTTGCCTTTGCAACGTGGTTTGATTGAATTACCTCAGCGCCCTTTTGAAGGATTATCAGGCGTTTTTAACGATAGCCTGCCTGATGGATGGGGGCGATTGCTGTTCGACAGGTTGTTAAGATCTAAAGGTATATTACCGGGAGATGTATCGCCGTTAAGCAGGTTGGTTCACGTTGGGTCTTCCGGCATGGGTGCTTTAGTTTATGAGCCGGATAATAGTCCTGCTAATCATAACGAACTTATTGATTTAAACCATCTCTATTCACAAACTCAGGAAGTGTTAACGGGTAGTTCAGCCGATGTGATCAAAGAATTGCTTGCCCTGAATGGGGCTTCTGCCGGGGCCAGACCAAAGGCCCTGATTGATATCAGTCATGACCGTAAACAAATAACGCACGGGCTAAATAACATTGCCGATGAATTTGAACCCTGGATTGTTAAATTTTCAAATAGTCAGGATGGTGCTGATGCCGGTGCCATTGAATATGTTTATGCATTGATGGCGAAGGAGGCTGGTGTACCAATGCCGGATGTGCATTTGTTCCCTTCAATCAATGGCGCAGGCTATTTTGCTGTAAAGCGTTTTGACAGAGATGGTGCTAAACGCCTGCATGTACATACAGCAAGCGGCCTGTTGCATAGCGATTTCCGAACCCCATCGCTTGATTATGAAACACTGCTTACCTTAACAAGCGTACTCACAAAGGATATACGTGAAGTGGAGAAAATGTACCGACTGGCAGTTTTTAATGTTTTGTCGCACAACCGAGACGATCATGCAAAAAACTTTAGCTTTTTGATGGACGAGCGTGGACAATGGCATTTGTCGCCGGCATATGATCTTACTTTTTCTTCCGGTCCGGGCGGAGAACAAAGCACCATGGTAATGGGCGAGGGTAGAAATCCGCAGACCACTCACTTAGTTAAGCTTGGTCAGGAAGTTAAGTTATCTAAAAAGTTAATTGATGAAATTATTGAAAAAACAAAAAACTCCTTAAATAAATGGCCAGAGATAGCCGTTAATCATCACGTATCCAGAGCTAATATTCAGCTTATTGCGAAAAAAATCAATAATTAATCTGGCAACTGTAGTTAATCACTTCTCCAAATAATCCTTCAAACTCGTACCTAAAATATAGTTCCAGCCTTTGCTAAAATTCTCTTTGGCAAATGATGGATTATCCTGCGGGAAACTCTCCAAACCGGTATGCGTTAGGCGTACCCTGGTTTTATGTCCCTCACTAAACAGATCAATAGTGACCAATGAGTTGCCGGGGTAATCTTTATATCGCCAGCTATGCGCTAACTTGCGTTCAAAAACGGCTTCTGTAATTATGCATTCGTGCTCAAAACGCACGCCTTTGTCTTCGCCCCAAAAATGGAAGATAAAGCCTTGCTCCGGCTTAAAGTCGTCAACATCAAAATACCAGGCTTTAATTTGTGTTTTATCAGTAAGCGCCTGCCAAACCATGTTAACAGGGGCATCATATACGCGCTCAATTATTAAAGGTTCTGTTTTCATAACAATGGTAACTTTAATAAATATAATAATTTAATACAGCTTGTGTTTAAAGAAATTAAGATTGACGGCTATTGTAACATTTATATAAGCTATGTATTTAGCGCCGTTTTTATTATGATTTGAGCGATAAAATTTGTTTTTTTGAGGCGAGTAAGGCCGTTTTCACACAAAACGGTTTAAACCAATTGTACTATTTAGCATTTGTTTTTGAGCGTTGTTTAGCTTTGTGCTTAACCAATGCGCAAACGTTTGCACTTATTTGTAACCAAATTAATTTAAATTGAAAAATACATCTCTTTACAAAGCGGCATTGGGCGCGGCAGTTATAGCCCTTATTGCCGGAGTTGTTATGGCTTTTTCGGGCAACGGCGCGCAAGCCGGACCTGCATTCATTGCTTTCTTTTTGCTTTTGGCAGTTGGCGTAAAAATCAATGCCACTACCGGCAGGTTCTCCTATACCGTATTAATATTTGCATCAACTGTTGCAGCATTATACTACCCTGCGTTCTTTACCTCATGGGGCGATTTCAAATTATCTGTATTGCTTATCCCATTAATCCAGATCATTATGTTTGGTATGGGTACTTCAATGGGTATAAATGATTTTGTTGGCGTTGTTAAAAACCCACGTGGTGTATTGATAGGCGTGGTAAGTCATTTTATTATTATGCCCGGCGTAGGTTATATTTTGGCAAGTATAAGCGGTTTGCCTGTTGAAATTGCCGCCGGTATTGTTTTAATAGGTTGCTCACCTAACGGTATGGCATCAAACGTAATATCATATCTGGCAAAAGCTAACCTGGCATTGTCTATCACTATTACAGCGGTTTCAACTTTATTATCTCCGTTTGTTACCCCAATGTTGATGGGATGGCTTGCAGGCGCAATGGTGAAGATTGAGGTTACGCATATGATGTGGGAGATAGTGAAAATGGTAATTCTGCCTATTGGAGCGGGTTTATTGTTTAACACACTATTCAAAAAACAGCAAAAAATTATTGATGTTATTATGCCGGTTATATCAATGGCGGGTATAGTAATAATTATAACTATTATAGTTGCTGCAGGTAATAAAAACCTGTTAACTATTGGTCCGCTGCTGTTATTACTGGTGTTAATACACAACCTTTGCGGTTATACATTCGGCTATTGGTCTGGCAAACTGTTCAAAATGAACGAGCGCGATTGCCGTACTATGGCTATTGAGGTGGGTATGCAAAACGGTGGTTTGGCAACGGGTATTGCTCAAAGTATGGGTAAAATGGCAACAGTAGGTTTAGCGCCGGCTATATTCAGTCCGTTAATGAACATTACAGGTTCAATATTGGCATCCTACTGGCACGGAAAAAAATTAGACGAAGCTTCAATTGAAGCCGCCAAAACCGATACAGTGACCAAACACTAAAAAAAGGAAATTTTAAAAATATATTAAGATTTTGCCGGACTAAAATGCGCTTAAAAACGCATTTTATGTTCGGCAAAATTGCATAATGAGTCCAGCAGTTCGCTCAGCTCCAGTCCTTTTTCAGTCATGGAATACTCCGTTTTTGGCGGCGGACCAGCTAACTGATGTTTGTTGATCAACTCGTGCTGTTCAAGCACCTTCAACCTGTCGGCCAGAATATGATCGCTTATAAACTGCAGATCTTCCTTTAAGGTAGTAAAGCGGTTATGCCCCTCTTCAATACTGAATAACACCTCCGTCATCCAACGTTTGCTGAGCAGATAAAGCAGCTCATTGAGGGCGCATTTTTCTTCCAGGAAAGTTTGATTCTGGAAATTGGTAGAACTTAATTTTCTTTCAGACATAGTAACATTATTTAGTAATCGGGTTTTTAATTCGCACCGACAGTTCGGGTAGTGGCCAATGCATTTGCACAAAAATAAGGCTATTCAACTAAAACCGATGTGTTTTTTATCTGTGTAGAAATTTGGTAGCAAAATTAAACCACTTATTGTACAAGCTTAACTAATTTGTAAGCTTTTTTACAGCAACTAATGCCAGATCACAGCCAACACAAGGTTTGTAAAGCGTTTTTTGCCTTGTGTTTTTGTGAGTAACTATTTATAGTTTTGCACAAACGCAACTTGCGTATACCCCAATTATGAAAGCCTTTTTTATTGCAATTTTTACATTTTGTTTTGCGTGTGCTATACAAGCTCAAAATCGTGTTGAGATAAGCGTTACAGATGTAAAAGACCAGCATCCGCTGCAATCTGTTACCATTCGGTTTAAAAGCGGTGCATCGGGCATTACAGATAGTAACGGTAAAGCTGTGTTGCAGGTAGCCACAGGCCAGCAGGCGGTGAAGCTCTCCATCACCGGCTATGAAAGTAAAGACACCAGCGTTGTGATAACTGCAGGTAAGGTGCTGAACATTGCAATGCAACCTGAGCAAGATGAGTTAGAAGAGGTAGTTGTTGTAGCTTCCACCCGCAATAATCAAAGTATAGAGAACGGCCCCATGAAGGTTGAGGTGCTCGGCCTTGAAGAGATGACTGAGGAAGCGGGATTAAAGCCGGGCAATATCGGCAGCATTCTTGGCGATCTGAGTGGGGTGCAGATACAACAATCATCGGCAACATCGGGCAATAGCAATGTGCGTATACAGGGTTTAGATGGTCGTTACACGCAAACACTGCGAGATGGTATGCCTATGTATGATGGCTTTTCGGGTAACTTTGGTATTCTTACCATTCCACCGCTTGATTTGAAGCAGATTGAGTTAATTAAAGGATCTGCCAGTACACTCTACGGTGGCGGCGCTATAGCCGGTTTAGTCAACCTTATTTCCAAGCGGCCAACCAATAAGCAGGAGCTTGACGTATTGCTTAATTACACCACGTTGAAAGAATTTAATGCCAACACATACACCGCAAAACGCGGCACTAAGTGGGGTTATAACCTGTTCGCCGGCTACAATCGGCAGGAAAAAGTTGATGTGGATAAAGATGGCTTAAGCGATTTGCCGGATGCCAAAAGTTTTATTTTTCACCCCAAAGTTTTCTTTTATCCAACGGCTAAAACGCTGTTGTCGGTTGGTTATAGCGGCGCTTTTGACGACCGCATAGGCGGCGATATGCAGGTATTAAAAAAGCAGCCGGATGCAACCCATCAATACTTTGAAGGCAACAAAACGCAAAGGCATACCGGCGAATACTTATTTGAACAATTTTTTAGTAGTGATGTCAAGCTTACAATCAAAGGCATTGTAAGTAATTTCACGCGTGATAACACTACCAATAAATATTTTGTCAGCAGCAGCCAGTTAAGTTACTACAACGAGGCATCTGTTTATCTGCCTTTCGGGAAAAACAACCTGGTAGCCGGGATCAATCTTACGGGCCAGGATTATAATACACGGCTGCCGGATAATGCTTCACTCAAAAATCAGGCAGGTCATACTTTAGGCGCATTCGCACAATATGATCAGCGGCTTGGCGACGCTACCACTCTTGAAGGCGGAATGCGCATTGATCACCATAACCAGTACGGATATTTTGCTTTGCCGCGTATAGCGCTTTTCCACCGGTTTAATGAGCATTGGGCAAGCCGCGCTGGTTTCGGCATGGGTTACAAAACACCTAACCCGCTGGTTGAACAGAATATAGATTACAGTGTACTTGATCTGCTTCCGGTAAATGCTAATATAAAAGCCGAGAAATCATACGGGTACAACGCGGAGTTTAATTATAAAAAAGAGTGGGATAAGCACGTTACTTTATTTATCAATCAGGCATTCTTTTATACTACCATTAGCAGCCCTGTAATATTTACAGCTAACGGTAGCGGTAAAATTGAGCTAATGAATGCAGGGTCGTCAACAACAAGTAAAGGGCTTGACACCTATATAAAACTGGATGTGCATGACTGGGAACTTTACGCGGGCTATACTTTAACAGATGCGCGTAACACCTACCTTACCGGAAATAACTTTATCCCGCTAACCCCTAAACACAGGTTTGCATTTGTGGTTGCTAACGATATTTCTGAGGAGCTAACCGCCGGATTGGAGGGTTCATACACCGGCAGCCAGTTCAGGTATGATGGCAGCAGCACGACATCGTACTTTTTTATGGCAGCAATGGTTAAGTATGCTATTGATAAACATGCAACGCTTGTGCTTAATTGCGAAAACCTGCTTGACTACCGGATGAATAAAGTGGAGCGCGTTTACACAGGAACGATAACCGATCCGGTTTTTAAACCGCTTTGGGCGCCAATAGATGGACGCGCGGTTAACCTGTCGGTAAGATGGAAACTATAAAGATTTATTCTTTTACGCTTCGTTTAATGAGTTCCTTCTCCATTATCTTGAGCGCCTTTTTCTTTTTGGCCATTTCGGCTTTCTTAAATTTGGCGGCTTCGGCTTTTAGCAGGGCTTTTTCGGTATGTGTGCGCTCATAGTAGCGGCAAAACCACGTAAGCGGACAAATTTCACACTTAGGGCTGCGTGCCACGCAAATGTATCTGCCATGTAATATCAGCCAATGATGCGCAATAGCCAATGTGTTTTCGGGCAGATGCTTTACCAGTTGTTTTTCAACCGCCAAAGGGGTACGGGCGTTGGTGGTAAGGCCAATACGGTCAGCTACCCTGAATACGTGCGTATCAACAGCTATAGCAGGAGCGTTGTATACTACCGATGCAATAACATTAGCCGTTTTACGGCCCACGCCAGGCATTTTTTGCAGGTTATCAATATCTGAAGGTACTTGTCCGTTAAACTCGTTCACTAAAACGTTAGCCATACCCAGCAGATGCTTGGCCTTATTGTTAGGATAGCTAACACTACGTATGTAGCCGAATATCTCTTCCACACTTGATGCAGCTAAGCTTTCGGGCGTTGGAAAACGCTCAAACAGGGCAGGGGTGATCTGGTTAATGCGCTTATCGGTACATTGCGCCGATAGTATTACCGCTATCAGCAGTTCAAACGGGTTGCCGTAATGCAGCTCTGTTTCGGCGTTGGGCTTATTTTTGGAGAAATATTCAATAAAATGACGGTAACGTTCTGAGCGTAACATGTGTGGTATAACGAGGCGCTAAAATAAAAAAAGTCCGGACATGAATTCAACCACATCTCCGGACCCATGCTATCTTCTTTGATCTGATTACCTAAGGCTTCTTGAATAGTCAAGCAGGTAATGGATGGTTTGCAGTTTGGGCTTTTTAGCTAAAGTTTCCAGGTCTGCACGAAGCGAATGATAAAACAGTACATCATCTGCACTTAAATTTTCTGTTGTTTTCATCTTATCTCCCTCGTTTTGATTATCGACAGCTTTTAAAAAAGTAAAGGTTTCACCCATAAGCATTTTGTTGATTAATTATTATACGATGTATAACGCCGGCGTGTTTTAATTATTTTATAAAAAGATGAAATTTTAATGAAATTTTTTCATGTTTTAAAAAGGCTGTTTAAAACATGAAAACCCCGGTTACGCCGGGGTTTTTGCTGCAGTAGTTTTAATTAAAGGCATGAACTTGTAAACGAGCGGAGCAATCCCGGAAAACGGGATTGCTTATACTCGCAAATCACAACATATTAATCTTAATTCTTAAGGCTCAATTCTTTGGTAAGCATCATTTTGCGCAGGTTATTAAGGGCATAACGCATACGGCCTAAGGCGGTGTTAATGCTTACATCAGTAATGTCGGCTATCTCTTTAAAGCTCATATCGCCAAAGTGGCGCATAATTAAAACTTCTTTCTGCTCTGATGGCAGCAGTTGTATTAATGATTTAAGGTCTTTATGCGTTTGCTGGCGCACCATTCGGTCCTCCATACTTTCATCATAATTACCCAATACTTCAAAAATATCAAAGTCATCGCCATTGCTCACCATAGGCGCACGCTTTTCGCGGCGGAAATGGTCAATAACCAGGTTATGCGCAATACGGGTTACCCAAGGTAAAAACTTACCTTCTTCGTTGTATTTACCCGCTTTAAGCGTATTTATAACTTTGATGAAAGTATCCTGAAAAATATCTTCGGCCAGAAAGTCGTCTTTTACAAGAAGATATATAGAAGTATAAATTTTGGTTTGATAACGGCGGATAAGCTCAACCAATCCTCCCTCTTCGCCGTTTACGTACAGATGGATTAAATCCTGATCACTTTGCAATTGAAAATCCATAGATATCACTACTACTTTAAATTAATTAGCTTAAATTTTTTAGTATAGCTTTATTCTATAGACTTTTCTCCTCTCAGTTTGTTTAATTACTTACTTCAAATAAAATAAATTTAGTTTGAAAAAGCAAATAATTTTTTTTCGTCATAATAAATTTTGACTTATGCTGTTATTTGGTTTCTGCTAAATATTTTAGGATTTTTGCGTTTTGAAATCAGACCATGGTCCATAGACCATAGACCATGGCACAGTAGTTGGTTGAGTGCCATCGACTATGGACAATGGTCTATCGACTGAATAAACACATGACGGAAGCAGATAAAGATCCTAAACAACACATCATAATAAAGGGTACCCGCGTACACAACCTTAAAAACATTGATGTTGCCATCCCTAAAAACAAACTGGTGGTGGTAACAGGCATGTCGGGCTCGGGCAAGTCTTCGCTGGCGTTTGATACGCTTTACGCCGAGGGCCAGCGCCGCTATGTGGAGAGCCTTTCGGCTTATGCACGCCAGTTTATGGGCCGCATGAACAAACCCGATGTTGACTACATCCGCGGTATTGCACCTGCTATAGCCATTGAGCAAAAAGTTATTACATCCAACCCACGCTCAACCGTTGGTACTTCTACCGAGATATATGATTACCTGAAGCTGCTTTTCTCCCGCATTGGCCAAACCTTTTCGCCGGTATCGGGCGGGATAGTGAAAAGAGATACGGTTACCGATGTGATCAACTTTATAATGGCGCTGCCCAATGATACGCAGGTAACTATACTTTGCCCATTGCATCCGCATAACAACCGCAGTATAAAAGAAGAGCTGGCTGTTTTGATGCAGAAAGGCTTTGTACGTGTTGAACTGGATGGTAGTATTCAGCGGATTGAGGCACTTTTAGAAGATACATCTATGGACCATGGACCATTGACCATAGACCATAGCCTGCGTATTGTAATTGACCGTGTTACCAAAGACGAAACCGATGAAACCATAAGTCGTTTAGGCGATTCAATACAAACTGCTTTTTTTGAAGGGAAGGGCGATTGCTATGTTCGTTCGAAACAGGATGAAACACCTGAAACAGAACACTTCTTCTGCGACCGTTTTGAACTGGATGGTATCCGCTTTGAAGAGCCTTCGCCTAACTTTTTCAGCTTTAACAACCCTTATGGTGCCTGCAAACGCTGCGAGGGCTATGGTAAGGTGATAGGCATTGACGAAGACCTGGTTATCCCCGACAAAAGTAAAACGGTTTACGAGGGTGCTATTGCTCCGTGGAGAGGTGAGAAGATGCGCGAGTGGAACGATCAACTGATCAAGCATGCGCTAAAGTTTGATTTCCCTATCCATCGCCAATATAACCAGCTAACCGAGGCGCAGCAACGCCTGTTATGGACAGGTAACAAGTACTTCCGCGGACTGGATGATTTCTTCCGCGAAATGGAGACACAGACCTATAAGATACAGTACCGGGTAATGCTGTCGCGCTATCGTGGCAAAACTACTTGCCCGGATTGTAAGGGTAGCCGTCTGCGCATCGATGCCAGCTATGTAAAAATTGCTGATAAGTCTATCACCGATATTGTGCTGATGCCTTTGGATAAAGCGCATGAGTTTTTTAGCTCGCTTGAACTTAACGAAACGCAGGCCAAAATTGCTAAGCGTCTGCTGGTAGAAATAACCAACCGTTTAGGCTTTTTAAATGATGTGGGATTGAGCTACCTCACCCTTAACCGTTTATCAAATACACTGTCGGGGGGTGAATCGCAGCGTATTAACCTGGCAACCTCGTTAGGTAGTAGTTTGGTAGGTTCGGTTTATGTGCTGGATGAGCCAAGCATTGGCTTGCACCCCCGTGATACCCAGCGACTGATAACTGTTTTGAAATCGCTTCGTGACGTGGGTAACACCGTTTTGGTGGTAGAGCACGAAGAAGAGATAATGAAAGCCGCCGATCATATTATTGATATTGGCCCGGAAGCCGGCAGCCATGGCGGTGAGCTAATCTTTACAGGTACTTACAACCAAATTATAGCCGATGATAAAAGCCTTACCGGAAAATACCTCAGCGGAAAAGAAGAAATAGCCATACCTGCCAAACGCCGTAAATGGAATGATTTTATTGAGATTAAAGGCGCGCGCGAAAATAACCTGCAACATGTAACGGCTAAATTTCCGTTAGGTGTATTTACGGCGGTTACAGGCGTTTCAGGGTCTGGTAAAACCAGTTTGGTTAAGCGCATTTTTGCCCCTGCGCTGCAAAAGGTAATGGGCAATTATACCGGCGAGCAAACCGGAGCGTATGATAGTATAGAAGGCGATTACAACAAAATTGAGCAGGTAGAGCTGGTTGATCAAAACCCTATTGGCCGTTCATCGCGCTCTAATCCGGTTACCTATGTTAAGGCATGGGACGATATCCGTAACCTGTTTGCCGCCCAGCCTGCGGCTAAAGCTGCCGGACTAAAACCTTCGGCTTTTTCCTTTAACGTAGAGGGTGGCCGTTGCGATGTTTGCCAGGGCGAAGGCGAGGTGAAAATAGAGATGCAGTTTATGGCTGATATTTTCCTGACCTGCGAAACCTGCGGCGGCAAACGCTTTAAACAACACATTCTTGACATTACTTACAACGAAAAGAATGTAAGTGATGTGCTGGACATGACCATTGAGGATGCGTTAGAGTTCTTCGCCAAAGAGAATAAGATACTGGCAAAAATACGCCCGCTGTATGATGTTGGTTTAGGCTATGTGCAATTAGGGCAATCATCCAACACGCTATCGGGTGGTGAGGCGCAACGTATCAAGCTGGCTTCGTTTTTGGTGAAGGGCAACAACACGCAAAAAACACTTTTTATTTTTGACGAACCTACCACAGGCTTGCACTTTGCCGATATCAAAAAACTCCTAAAATCATTCGATGCCCTGCTGGAACAAGGTAACACCATTATTGTGATTGAACACAATATGGACGTTATTAAATGCGCCGATTGGGTGATAGACATCGGTCCGGAAGGTGGCGACAGAGGCGGTAAGGTGGTGTTTGAAGGACTGCCAGAAGATCTGATAAAAGTGGAGGGTAGCTATACAGGTCAGTTTTTAAAGGAGAGATTTGGTGTTAGTTGATTAGTGATTGGAGATCGGTGATTAGTTAAGGATGTTCGTTTGTTTCATCTCCGCGACACTTCAACCAACCAACACTTTATAGAGATCGGTTTGGTATAGGTGTTCGTTCGTTTCATTATCCGAACACTTTGAAACAAACGAACACTGAATATTATCTTCAATTAAAGATAATCCTTTGTAAATCAATAATTTTCTGTATATTTGTATTGGGCATAACCCTCATCATAGCTTTACAGCATCATTTTAAGGTGTTCGGTTGTTTCAAACTGTTTCACTTCTCTACCGAACGAACACCCCTACGCAAACATAAAACACACAGTTGCACTTTATCCACGCAATGGCTGCCATTTACCCTGTAGGTGTGCTGGTAGGAGGGGTATTTAAAAAAATTTAATTTTTTTAACTGATATGTATTAGCAGTTATTAAGTATAACTATAAATAAGTATATTGGCATAAACCTATACATTATGCCTAAAAACTGCTTGCATTACATAGTTATACTTTTCGCTTTGATTTTGGTGAATGCATGCCAATTCTCCGAAGATAAAGTTAACTACCTGCCTACAAAGCACATTGATACTAATGTTTATAATAAGTTATATAAGCAATTCAATGTTGGACATATTTTTAAAGCACATAACTATCTTGGTAATTTAAAACCAAATTATCCGGTTGCATTTACTTCCCAACTGCTTTTTGACCCAAAGGGCAAACCGGTAAGCAGAGATACAGATTGGGTACAGGGTGGGTTTTTTCCATCGGCAAGAAAAGTTATAGTTAAAACAGACACCGGATATGTGATGCTTAACAACAGGCAGGAAGTTAAAAAATTCTATGCACCTATATCATCGCAAGAAGAAGCCTTGGCGTATGCCACGCTTTATAACCTGGCATTTGCTGCGTTTGAGGATTTTTTCAATGCGAAAAGCTTCAGGTATGTAGGTGAAAAACCTAAAGCGTCTTACGCAAAAGAAAAGAATGGCGCTTATGAAGTTCATTTGT
Organism: Mucilaginibacter auburnensis; assembly: GCF_002797815.1. NCBI lineage: Bacteria > Pseudomonadati > Bacteroidota > Sphingobacteriia > Sphingobacteriales > Sphingobacteriaceae > Mucilaginibacter > Mucilaginibacter auburnensis. The sequence goes on along the minus strand of NZ_PGFJ01000002.1, from coordinate 1,548,852 downwards.
TTTCCTACAAGGCTTTTGGATGTGATCATCCTTATTTTTCTGAAATATATGAGGTTAGGCAGGATGGATCAGTTAGGTTGGTTAGCAGGCAACGGTCATTCACCAACCCTAAGGATGATGGGTTGTGTGTAGATTAATTGCTGTTCGTTTGTTTCAGGAGCGAAACACTTTGAAACAAACGAACACTTAATTTTTATACTTCACTTCCGCATTAGGATTAATGGCCAAAATATCAGCTATAAAACCGGCTTTATTTTCGGGTGAGATAATAACCGAATCAAATTTGTTGTAGATAATCTCCAGGCGGTCTAACGAGGTAGCAGGCGAGCTGATGACGTTATTGGTCTCTTCAATTTTTCTTATCGCCATAATATCTACGGCCAAATTAACCACAAAACCACTCTTCACCGTTAATATTTCGCCTGCAATGGTATAGTAAGTGTTCAAAAACATATGGATAATGAATGCAGTTAGTGGTACCATGAAGAACATGGTCATCCAGTCGCCGGTAAAGAAAGGAAGAGCCATCAGCGGCAAAAAAATTGCAGCTAATAGCACCACAAGCCAGGTATCAATTTTTGATGGGTAGGTTTTGGTTATGTTCATAATGCAAGATAATGATTTGGGGTGTTCGTTTGTTTCATCCCTGCAACACTTTGAAACAAACGAACACCCTGTTCAGGCATTACAACTGCCATTAGCTAACTAAGGCGTGGTAAAATAAACCAAAAGGTTGAGCCTTTGCCCAGTTCACTTTCTACACCCATTTGGCCGCCGTGTCTTTTAATGATCTCCGAAGAAATAAATAGCCCGAGGCCAAGTCCCGAAAAGTTCTGCGATGTGTGCTCTATTCTGAAAAACCTGTCAAACACGTTTTGTATCTGATCTTCGGGTATGCCAATGCCATAATCAGCTATCGCCAACCTTAAGCCGCCATCAGGCAAGGCTTCAAACCGTATATCTATGCGGTTAGCATCCGGAGAGTATTTAATGGCATTGGTAAGCAGGTTACACAAAACCTGGTCAAGGCGGTTACGGTCGGCAAAAACCGTTAACTGCGCATCGCCGCTTACGGTTATTTCATGTTTGCTTTCGGTAGGTTGGCACTGTTCAATATTCTCGGCAATCAAATCTGCCAGAACAAATTCTGAACGAAACAGTTCAAGTTTGCCTTCCTGTATGCGGGTAACGTCTAACAGGTCTTTAACAATGCCGGTTAGCTTATCAACCTGCCTTGACGCCCTTTTAACCAAAGGCTCAACACTTTGCAATTTTTCTTCGAGGGCCACCATGCGCTCAATGAGCTGTAAAGATGCTTTAACACTGGTAATGGGTGTTTTCAATTCATGGCTGGCTACACTCATAAATTCTTCTTTCCGGAGGGCAAGCTCCTGTGCGCTTTCCTTTTGTATCTGGTGCTGACGTGCCTCCGCTTCGGCTTTTTTACGTTCCTCAATTTCGGCTTCTAATTGTGTAAGCGTTCTCAGGTTATTGATCATGGGCCAGGTTCTGTGAAGAATAAAAACCGTGCTTATAGATACAATGCCTGTTACAAAACGTATTAGCGCACTAAGGCGGTAAGCGGGCCACCAAAATATAATGGCATCTAGCAGATGGGTTGAGCCGCAAAGCAAAATGAAAGCAATAAATAGCCAAAACAGCTTTAAAAATGGGAGGTCCTTGCGTTTTGATACAATGCGATATAATAGAATAGGAATGGCAAAGTAAGCCGCCCATATCATTAGGTCAGACACAATATATAGCCAGCCATGAAAATCTGTCCAGCTGCCGCAATGCCAGCGCGGTGGCCAATTGGCGGTGTCAAACAAGCCGGTAAAAAACTCTTTTACCTGTGTGGTCAATGTTTCGTGTGGCGGTGCAGCTGGTTTATGGCATGCCGTACCGCAGGCTACTGTGTGGTTGTGAGGGGTATTTGGATTCGGCATAAAATATCCATATAAAAGAATATACAGGCAATGTACAAGCAAACTTGTACGGGAACAACGTTAATATGTTTATGTTTTTTATACCCAAAATATAATATGCTTTCCGCGTTAAATACGCTGCTTTTGGCAAGGGGTGTTCGGTTGTTTCAAAGTGTTTGGAAGGGAAAACGAACGAACACCTGCAGTAAAAAGGCCTTATAACTAAATGCGCTAACTTATTAAATAGCTGCTATCAAATTACTACTTTTGGATAAACCAATACATAACCACCACATGAAACGTTTTGCCACTTTATTTACGCTGATATTATCTGCCACGTTCACCTATGCGCAGCTAACCACTGTAAAAGTTGCCGAAGGAACACTGCAAGGCACCGCCGAAGCCGGATTGACCATATTTAAAGGCGTGCCATTTGCTGCACCACCTGTAGGCGACCTGCGTTGGAAAGCCCCGCAACCTGCTGCTAAGTGGACAGGCGTAAAAGTGGCCGACAAGTTTGCTCCCGGCCCCATACAAGGGGGCAACATCCCATCGGGCAAAAGCGAAGATTGCTTATACCTGAACGTATGGACACCTGCCAAAGCGCCTAATGAAAAAGTGCCTGTTTTGGTATGGATATATGGCGGAGGCTTTAATGCAGGTGCCACATCAGAAACGAATTACAATGGTGAGAAGCTGGCTAAAAAAGGAGTGGTGCTGGTAACAATAGCCTACCGTGTAGGCCAATTGGGCTTTTTAGCGCACCCCGAGCTGAGTGCCGAAAGCCCGGATAAGGTATCAGGCAACTACGGTTTGCTGGATATGATTGCCGGCCTGCAATGGGTAAAGAAAAACATAGCGGCCTTTGGCGGCGACCCTAATAAGGTAACCATCTTCGGCGAATCAGCAGGGGGTATAGCGGTTAGTCAGCTGTGCGCCTCACCGTTGGCTAAAGGCTTGTTTCAGGGAGCTATATCAGAGAGTGGCGGTTCTTTCGGGCCGTCAAGGGTAGTAACTTTCCCTGGCGAGAATATGCGCAAACTAAAAGATGCCGAGGCATCAGGCGATGCATACGTTAAGGGAGCCGGCTACAACTCAATAGCCGACTTACGCAAGCTGCCTGCTGATAAACTGCCTGCGGTGCGTGGTTTGGCATGGCCTATTGTTGATGGTAAAGTAATTCCGGATGATCAGCATAAACTGTATGAGGCCGGTAAATACAACGAAACACCTATACTGGTGGGTTATAATTCAGACGAGGGCCTGAGCTTTTCGCCACCAAAAACACCCGAAGACTATATTGCAGGCGTAAAGGGCCGCTACGGTAAGTTTGCCGATGAGCTGATAAAAGCCTATCCGGCAGGTAACGGTAAAGTTGAAAAAACCGCGCGCGATCTGGCCCGCGATGCAGCTTTTGGCTGGCAAACATGGGCATGGGCTAATTTGGTAGCTAACCGGGGCAAATCAAAAGTGTTTTATTATTATTTTGATCAGCACCCTCAATATCCTGCCGGTTCACCACGCGAAGGGCAAGGCTCACCACACGGGCAGGAAGTGGCTTATGTTTTCGGCACGCTCAACCCTAACAGTGCGCAGGCCACGCCTACAGATGCAACCATATCTGATGCTATGGGTACCTATTGGACCAACTTTGCTAAATACGGCGACCCTAACGGTGCCGGTATGCCTAAATGGCCCGTGTATGATCCGAAAGGCGGTAACACCGTAATGTACTTCGCGCAAACACTAAAAGCAGGCCCGGTACCAAGTGCTGATGCATTGAAAGTACTTGACGGTTACTTTAAGTGGAGACGCACACCTGAGGGAGAGACCTGGGCTAATAGCCAGAAGTAACAAGGATATTTTAACAGGTGTTCGGTTGTTTCAAAAGTGTTCGGCAGGAAAACGAACGAACACCTGTTAAGCTATTGTCATTAATTATGCCTTAGCCAGTCGCGGGTAACTATTTTAGCTATATTAGCTTTAATGAACAGGCTTACCGGTTTTCTATGCGCGTTGGTGTTGGTAATGTTGCTATCTGCATGTGGGCCATCGGGTAAAAAGGATAACAAAACGGTATTCAAGCTCAACCTCGACGAGGGTCTAACCTCGCTTGACCCTGCCTTTTGCCGTAACCGTAACACCATCTGGATGGATAACCAGTTGTATAACGGACTGGTGCAGATTGATGATAGCCTGCAAACCATCCCGGCAATAGCTAAAAAATGGGAAATATCCCCCGATGGTAAAACGTATATCTTCCACCTGCGCAATGATGTTTTTTTTCATGACGATGAACACTTCAAAAACGGTATAGGCCGTAAAGTAACCGCTGCCGATTTTGCTTACAGTTTTTCCCGCCTGATAGACCCAAAGGTGGCATCATCCGGCTCATGGATATTTAGTGACAAGGTAACCTGTAAAGAAGCCTTCCAGGCTGTTGATGATACTACTTTTCGTATACAGCTGCGCCAGCCGTTCGCGCCTTTTATAAGCATGCTTACAGCGCAATACTGCTCGGTTGTGCCGCATGAAGTAGTTGATTTTTATGGCAAAGATTTTAGGAGCCATCCGGTAGGTACCGGTCCGTTTAAGTTTAAGTATTGGAAAGAGGGAGAGACCTTGGTGCTGCTCAAAAACGAAAAATATTTTGAGCATGATGCCAAAGGCAATCAACTACCTTATCTGGATGCTGTGCAGGCAGGCTTTATTGATGATAAGCAAACCTCGTTTCTGGAGTTCATGAAAGGCAATCTTGATTTTCTGAATGATATTGACGGTAGCTATCGCGATGATATCCTTACCAAAGCTGGGCATATCACCACAAAATATAAGGGTAAATTCCAATTGAGTACCGGTCCGTTTTTAAATACCGCGTATTTGGGTATGCTGGTTGATACCAATCTGGCTATTGTAAAAAACTCGCCCTTGCGCAAATTGAAGGTGAGGCAGGCCATTAATTATGCTATTGATAAACGTAACCTGATAAAATACCTGCGTAACGGCTTAGCCACCCCCGGCGAGGAGGGGTTTATACCCAAAGGTATGCCCGGTTTTGATGCCGATAAAACTAACGGCTACAGTTATGATCCTGCAAAGTGCCAGAAACTGCTGGCCGAGGCTGGCTATCCTAATGGCAGAAATATGCCGGTTATTCAACTCAATAGCACAGTGGCCTACCATAACCTGATAGAGTTTGTGCAAGGCGAGTTAGAGCGAGCTGGTATAAAAACCAATGTGGAGGTAATGCACGGCGCCAGCTTGCGCGAAATGATAGCCAAAAACGGTATTAACTTTTTCTACGGAAGCTGGATAGCAGATTACCCGGATGGCGAAAATTACCTTTCGGTTTTCTATTCCAAAAACAAAATACCGTTTGGCCCCAATTACACTGGTTTCAACAATAAGGCATTTGATAAATTATATGACGCATCCTATCATGTAAAAGATGATGCGCAGCGCCATGCCATTTACCAGCAAATGGATAATTTGATATTGGAAAAAGCTCCGGTGGTGGTTTTGTATTATGATAAGCGCGTAAACCTGTATCAAAATAAAATATCAGGCTATAGTACCAACGCGCAAAATCAGCTTACGTTAAAAAGGGTTAAAAAAGCGGAGTGATGCGCTAAGCCATCGGCATAAAAACAAAAAAGCGAGAGCCTTTATCGGTGCTGCTCTCAAAACTAATTCGTCCACCTTGCCGTTCAGTAAACTCTTTACAAAGCAACAGGCCCAAACCTGCCCCCCGTTCGTTATTGGTGCCAAAAGTGGGTTGCGCATTAAGCGTAAATATGGAGCTCATCTTATCTGCAGGTATGCCTTTGCCGGTGTCGCTAACCGTTATGCGGCAATCGTTTAATTGTTGTTGGGCCTCAATTGTAATGCTTCCTCCCGCAGGTGTAAACTTAATGGCATTATTGGTCAAGTTACGTACCACTAATTGCAACATATCAGCATCGGCTATTATAGTTATATTGGGTGGAATGTTGTATTGAAATGTTAAGCCTTTAGCTTTAGCCATCATTTTTTCCAGATCAAAGGTGCTTTGCAGGGTTTGACTAAGGTTAATGTTTTTCAGGCTAACAACAGTGCCATCCATTTGCGTTTTTGACCATTGCAATACGTTAGATAGCATATTCATGGTAGTACGCGTTGCACTTAGCAGATCCTTCTCAAACTTGGAACGTTGCAAAGGTTCTATGTCTTCATTATTTAATAGCTCCAGATAGGTTTGTATGTTTACCAGCGGCGCACGCAAATCATGCGATATAATGGACATGAGCTTACTCTTTTCGGCATTAGCCAGCTCCAGTTGTGCGGTTTGCTGTAATATCTGTTGGTTGCGCACTTCAATAGCCGCTGCTTTTTCATTTACCTGATGCCGCTCTTTATCATAACTGCGCCTGATAAATTTTATAGTGATGTAAATAGCAATAGCCGGAATTGGAAAAGCCGTTACCCTGTCAATGAACTGTCCGTTGCCGGGTGCAAAAGGATAGTGTACCCATTGAGGGTAACGGTATTCTAAAACGTGTAAAATAAAAAAGCAAGCTATGTATACCGTAAGCCAAAATGTTTGTTGCCGGTAAGGCGCAACAGCGAAAACCAACAGTAAATACGCGGGCCATATCAGATCTGTTGAGCCGTTGATGCCTGCATTGCTAAAGTAATTAACTGAAAAAATGATGATTCCTGTGAGCGCAAATATTATGCTGCTGTGCTGCCTGCCTTTAATTCTTGAAGCATATAATTGCCACGAAAACACCAGCACAAACACTACGCCTGACAGTGAAGCAATGCGCAGGCCTGCAAAAAAATTATAAGGTACATAAATTGCGGCCAGTATAACTATACCGATAGCTATTGAATGAAATATGCGGCTTTCTAAAGAGAAATGGTCCGGGCTACCTATTAAGTCATGCCAGAGTGCATTTAATTTCTTAAAGGCAAATAAACCGTGCGAAACTTTTGATACTGGCATAAACACACTCCCGGCAAAGGGCCAATAATTTGAACAGGCAAATACAATAAGCTAAATAGCATATTTTACTTAAATTTACAAAATATTGCCTATATAATATTATTGCATGGCCGCTGCTTGTTTATAACAGACAGCCATGTATAAAATCATTACATAGAAACCAAAGTTGTTACACTAAGCGGAGCCAGGTTTATAATGAAATTATTTCCGGGAATAGTAAAATTACTGGCTTTCAAATTATTGTTAGCATCGGTATAATAACGATTAAAGCCTGTTGCCGAAATCCCGGTCAAGCCAATGGGTTGCGCCACCATGCTGCTGTTAAAATTGATAATTACCAGCACCAGTTTTGAGCCGCTTTTGTAGGCGCTCAGAAATACGTTAGACTGTGGTGTGGCCGTTGAAGCAATTTTACGGAACCCCGGACGTATCCATTTGCTGAATTGTGCCATGGCGTATCCCCGTTTGGTTGGCGTGTCGCTTGTTTCGCTCATTAACCCGTAGTAACGGCACATGTACCACCAAACGTACATGCTATAGCCGGCTGTCATACAATCATGAATTTCTTTACCTACGCTTAAAGCACCAACCCAATCATTACCATCGTTGTTATTGGTATAATGCTCTGTCATCCAAATTTCTTTACCCGGTGTAAATGCGGTAGGAGGAGTGCCGTAAATGTGCCCTGCTATATAAGCTGTTTTTGCGTTGGCAGCAGCATTAGCTAAATAAGTACCAATATAAGTTTGGCTCATATTAAAGGGTTCGGGTGCCATAACAGGGGCGCCAACGTTTTCGCCTTGTGCGGCTACAAAATCAGCTACCTCTTCAGCTGTCATCGACATTGATTCGTAATCCACGCCGTAATTGGGCTCATTAGTAGGACTTATTGCTGTTACTCCACCCACAGCAGTAACATAGCTTTTTAAAAAGGCCGCGTAATCTGCATATGAGCTTGTTTTTAGCTTGCCACCAACAATGTTATTGTTGGTTTTCATAGATGCGGGTGCCGACCATGCAGTGGCTATAACATTAGCCCCAAATGATTTTGCAGCATCAATTGTTGGCTTTTCGGCAGCAAAATCAGCGGCGGAATTGGGTATACGTACCCGCAAAGCACTAAAACCTAAACCATCAACGGGTGAAAAAAGCTTTTGCCTTTGCGCAGCTGTAAGATCCCCGCGCCACTGCAATATACTTGCCCCGCCAAAACCACTGATGTTTTGTTGTGATGTATTGGCATCTACATTAGCCATTCCGGTTACACCCGCGGTAGCACTTATTGCACCACCTAAGCTGATTTCGGCTGTAGAAGGAGGCTCAGCAGTTTTTGATTTTTTACATCCAAAAAGAAAGGCAGCGGCAATGAGTACGAAAACAGAAAATTTGTTCATTTATGAGTTGTTTAAAATTGGTTTTGTTTTAGGTGGATGGTTGGTCCAGCAGTAAATATATATACAAAAAAAACTTTGTAAAAAAAAAGATACGAATGCGATTTCGTAAGATTTTTTGCTATGAAAATATGCTTTTCAAAATGTAAATGGATCCTTTAAAAAACTATAATTTATATTAGAGCAACCAATTAGCGCTAAGGCGCAAATTTTAATAACCTGATTTTATAACCAAGGCCGATAATGCGTTAGGTGTATAGATGCCTGACTATTTTTCTAAAGTGCTTTTACCAGAGGTTTACCCAATTTAACTAAATATATAATATGGAAAATGATGAAAATAAGGAGGCGGGAGCGTTTTCGCGCCGCGAATTTTTAGCGTCGACAGGTAAGCTTGCCGCAGGGAGTTTATTGTTGAGTGGTTTCCCAACTATTGTTCCCTCAACGGTATTCGGCAAAACCGCGCCCAGCAACAAAATTAATGTGGCGCAAATTGGTTGCGGCCGTATAGCGAGGGTGCATGATCTCCCATCAACCTTAAAAATAGCCGATGCCCGTATTATGGCTATATGCGATCTGGATACTAAACGGATTGACAGTACCAAAAAGTTTATAGAAGAGGAGTATGCCAAAAGCACCAACAAGGATAACTACATGGACGTTAAAACCTATGTAAATTATCGCGACCTGTTGGCTAATAAAGATATTGATGCCGTGATGATCAGCACGCCCGATCATTGGCACGCGCAGTTGGCGGTTGAGGCGGCTTTAGCCGGTAAACATATTTACTGTCAAAAACCTACTTCGCTTACTATTGAGGAAGGTAGGCAGATGAGCGATTTTATCAGCAAAACAGGTGTGGTGTTTCAATTAGGAAGTCAACAACGTTCCATTGACCCCTGGCCGCAGTTTAAACGGGCGTGTGAGTTAGTGCGTAATGGCTACATAGGAAAGTTGCACACTATTAAAGTGGGCCTGCCCGGTGATCCTGCAGGTGGTATAGCAACTGAAATGCCAATACCCGCCAACTTTAATTATGATATGTGGCTGGGTTCAACGCCTTATGTTTATTATACGCAAGACAGAGCGCATCCGCAAAATTCTGTTACGGCGAGGCCGGGCTGGCTGCGTTGCGAGCAATTCGGTGCAGGCATGATAACCGGGTGGGGGGTGCATCATTTAGATATTGCACATTGGGCAATGGACACCGAATATTCAGGGCCATTGTCTGCAGAGGCTACTGCCGAGTTCCCAACTAAAGGTTTCTGGAATGTACACGGAGATTTTGAAGTAACCATGCAGTACAGAAATGATGTGAAAGTAATTGTGAGCGATAAGTTTCCTAACGGATTGCGTTTTGAAGGTACAGAAGGCTGGGTGTTCGTATCACGCGGAGATTCGCAGGTAAGCGCCTCTGATCCTGCATCGGCAAAAGTGCCTGCCTTTGAGGCCAGTAGCGCGGCCATTGCTAACGCGGTAATAAAACCCAATCAGATCAAATTATATGAGAGTGCTGAGCAGCACAGCAACTGGATAGAAAGCATCCAAACCAAAAAGCCTAATATTAGTCCGGTTGAAGTGGCTCACCGATCGTGCAGCGCCTGTTTGGTTGCACACGCGGCTATGAAGTTGCCTGGGAAATTAGTTTTTGATCCTAAAAAAGAAATGTTTGTTAATAATGCCGAAGCTAACAAGTTACTGTCTCGTCCGCAGCGATATCCGTATGGCACAAGTTACATTAAGGCTTAATATAATTTAGTGAATAACAAAAAAGCGCCGCAATTATAGTTGCGGCGCTTTTTTGTTATCAATTTGCTATGTTGCTTATTTACTCTTCTTCGCCAGTTCTAAAGCGGCGGTAGTAGTGTAATACTTAGCTAACATGTTTGGCACTTCCCATGCAGGCATGTTCTTGTTTTTAAAATACTCCAAAAACTTTTCCATAACACGGGCAAAGTGCGCCTCGTGGCCTTCTTTAAAGTTATCAGGAATGGTAACCCACCAGCCATTTTTAACTTTCTTTAACGCTATGCCCGGGTATTTAGCTTGTAGTTTCTCAATCTGCTGCTGTAATACCTGCTCGTTTAAAGGAGCTTGGCCGGTAGCTTGTTCAATGTAAAGCTCGGGTTTGTATTGCTGTTCAGCTCCCTGTTTTATAGAAAGATTTGCTTTGGTGCCGCGCATAGTAGAGAAATGCGTGTCGCCAGTACCTTCAGGCGCCTTATAATTCCATGTTACAGACACCTTAGCATGTACACCTTTAATGGTGTAATTGATCTCTCCATTTGAGTATATTTTTAAAACGCTGTCCTGTACAATATCCTTTTTAAGAAAATCAGGAAATTGATTAACGCCGGTTATAGTTTTAAACTGACTCAAGGTCATATCTGTTTGCCATCTTTTAGCACTCTGCAGCCTAATATCTTTTTTATAATCTATAGCTTTTTCAGGAAAGCACTCCCATTGTACCAGATCTACCAGGTGGGTTGTTACATCAACAATGCCTTCACCCTGTTGTGCTGCATCCATAAACCAAGTTGGGCGCACCAATACATTTCCCGAAACATATTTGTAAAAATGGTGAACGCTTTCTTTGGTTACTGCCGGATTTTCCGGTGTTCCCTGTTCCAGGGTGCCAAAAACCTCCGGCAACATAGAAAGTTCGCGTTGCAATACTGTAGTAATTTCATACCGCTCAGTCATAATGTCGTACAACAATACATCATTTTTCTTAGCGCTTTCAAATGCACTCTTTAGTGTTTCAAACCCCGTTGCATCAATAGCCATGGGCTTGTCAGAAAGTACATTTAATCCGGCGTCAACAGAGCGCTTTATATAATCGGTTTTCTTTTGATTGTTACCTGCCAACACTACAACATTTCCTTTTTTCTGCTCTAACATCTCATCGAAAAAATGCGTGCCTACGTGTATTTTTTCCTTCCATTCTGTTGGGTTTTCTTCGCGCGTGTTGTAGGCATGTATTCTATCCATGTGTTGTTGCAGGTCGTCTCCTTCCGGTGCGTAAACATGTACAACGGTATCTACTTCAGGATACATGCTTTTTTGAACCAGCGCAGCGTGGAAATGTCCCGGATCAACAGTGATCAGGTGAACAGAAAAAGCCGACTTATCATCTTTTTTAGGCGAGCAGGCCGCAAACAAAGCGGTCATCATTAAAACAGATCTTAACTTCATTATTGTATCAGGTGTAATTGGAATTATTTTTTGGCTAACAAAGTTCGTTGCCAGGGTTTAAGCAAATGTACATTTTTATAGGTATCAACGTAACCCAGCTAAACAAAAAAGCCGCTTCAAAAATTGAAGCGGCTTTTTTTATAAACTTTTTTATTTAAGCTTTTTTAATGCCCTTATTTTTAGTTTCGATATATCCTGCTGCACCAATGGCTAATACTAATAAAACAGAGCCGGCAAGCGAAATACCTTCACCTGTATAGTAAGACGCAGGGTGGAAGATAAACTCAATTTTATGGTTACCCACCGGTATTTGCGCGGCACGCAATAAGTAGTTGGCACGGAAGTATGGTGATTCTTTACCATCAATCAGCATGGTCCAGCCTTTATCATAAAATATCTCAGAGAAAACGGCTATTTGAGGAGCCGTTGTACCACTTTGATAAACCAAATGATCGGGATTATAGCTTGTAAGCTTAATTGTTGACCCATCTGCAAAAGTGGTTTTGTCACCTATTAAAGTTTTGTATTGTTCATCAACAATAGCTTCCAATTTAGGGTCAAAACTGCTGATGGCTTTCATTTCTTCATCAGCATTTTTAGCATATTTAACGCTTTTTACAAACCATGCATTACCACAGGTAGTACTGTTGGCTTGCATGCTTAACGCCTGCGTTTGCTGGTTGCCGGTAATAATGTATTTAACGTTCAGCATGTCTAACACATCCTGATTTACGCTACGGCTAAATTGATTATCTAACAGTTCCTCAAAACGTTTTAAACGCGCGGCAGAATATCCACTGAATGATTTATGAAAGAAAGGATTCATAAAGTCAACCTTAGGATTAACCGTCGCATCAAACACCCTGAAGTTGGGATCAGGGTCACGCGCTATAAACGTGTCAACTTCACGGGGCTCAGGTTTGTTGGATAGTTGCTTTTCTGCAAAATTCTCGTTCTTCAAATAACGTTTATCAACTTGCCATAAATCCACCAATACCAAAGCCAGAACAGCAACAGAAAGTATAGTTACGTTAATTTTTTGTTTGATGTAAGCGAATACAATACCAAACGCCAGTGCCACAAATATCAATGACCTGATAGCGTCGGCACGTGCCAGGCTGATACGATCTTGCACAATTCCGTTTGATACCGCTGAGGCAAGGTTGTTATCACCTTGTAAAGCCTGTGCCAATGCTGTAGTTCCTTCAGCCTGGTCATGAGCGCGGAAATTCAGTATAACATCCGGCAATATTACAAATAGTAAAGCAAGGCCACCAGTAATGTAAAGTGATAATAATGCACTTTTCTGCAGCGCTTTTTTATCTGTATTTTCCGTTAATTCTTTTATTGCCAATATCGACAATATAGGGAAGCACAACATGGTAACAGCCAATATTGACTCAACCGCACGGAATTTATTGTACAGCGGGAAATAGTTAAAGAAAAGGTCGGAAATATAAGGGAAGTTACGACCGAAAGACAAGAACATGGTCAATATTACTGTTGCCAGTATCCACCATTTGAGGCGGTCTTTAACAATGATCAAGCCTAAAACAAACAGGAAGCAAATGGCCGCACCAAAATACCACGGACCGCTGGTAAAGGTTTTATTACCCCAATACGTGCTGAAGCCAGGAAACTGGTTACTGATCTGCGTAGCGTATTTCACGGCTTCCTCTTCGGGAATTTGCTTGGCTGTAAAAGCTTTTGTAATGTTGGAGTTCTGATCAATAGTTTCAGTGCCCGAACCACCGCCATAAGCGTTAGGTATTAGAAATGTAAAGCATTCCGCTACGCCCTGGCTGTATTCATAAGCGTAATCTTTAGCTAAACCATTGTTAGGTTCCTTAGTGGTTGAAGTTAAGTTTGATTTACCACGGATGGTTTCTTTAGCATATTCAGCGTTGCTCCATAACATAGATGCGTTAACTGCAACTGCAATGCACAAGCCAGCTACTAAAAAGCCTGTTGATTTTAGCAGCGCAGGTAAGATTTTGTTTCTTGCCGCGTATACAACCTCAACTATTACCAGTATAAACACGGCCAGCATCAGGTAATAAGTCATTTGCAGGTGATTGGCGCGTATCTCCATCGCCAGAAAGAAAGCTGTTAAGGCCCCGCCTAAAACATGCTTGCCGCGCAGCGTTAAAATTATGCTGGCCAGTATAGGCGCAAAAAATGCTATGGCAAACGTTTGGTTGGAGTGACCGGCTACTATATATATTATATTGTATGACGAGAAGGTAAACGCTACTGCGCCGGCAGCTGCCAGCCATGGGTTAAGGCGTAAAACAATAAACAGGAAGTAAGCGCCTGCCAACAATATCATAACCGTATCAATAGGGTTAGGGAACACCGTTTTAAGCGCAGTTATTACGTGGCTGGTGATGTTGTTGGTGTATGGAACCCATATCTGGAAAACGGGCATGCCGCCAAATATTTGGTTAGTCCATAATATAGTTTCGCCTTTTTCTTTATAGGCATTAATTTCTGTTTGGGTAGATTGCGCGCCGGTTACGTCGCTTTGGCCTAACACTTTACCCTGAAACGCAGGCGTAAAGTAAACAAAGCACATTATAAAAAATATGCCGATAATGGCAAAGTGAATGCCATTGCGCTTGAACCAGTTATTCATTTACTTGCTTAAATTGGAATTAATTGTAACGCCCAAAAATAGAAATTTACAGCATAATTGGAACTGTAACAACAAAAAGGATTTGTTTTACATTTTTCGGGTAAGGAAGAAAAGCAGCACAATACCGGCCCAGCCTACTATATAAGCAATAATATTTACGCGGGTGTACTCTTCTAGATTACGGCGGATAGTGAAATAATTGTATACAGCTAAACCGGCTAAAACCACATAAAAAAACCAGCTGGTAGCATTGATTGAGGTAAAAAGTATAGTAGTAACAATGTAGTTGGTAATGATCAAAACCATAGAAGCCGGCGTGTTATCATGCCTGCGCCTGCGCTTGTATAGTTCTTCAGGTATCATTACTTTTCTTTAATTTCTACGTAATCAACAAAATCGCCTTCAGTATCGGGTACTTTGCTTTTTGTGGCTTCTTCGGGTATATAATCTATTTTGATACGACCGGTCGGGTTATTATTCGCCTGGTTGGGGCGACCATAGTTTTGCTGACCCTGCTGCGCTTTGTTAACCAAACTTTGAAAAAGTATAGGTGCCAAATAGCGGAACAATAGCCTTACAACATATAATAAAAGTATGCAAATTATCAGAAAACGTAAAAACATGCTTTATGCGGTTTAAACAACAAATATAACACTATAACGTGTAAAATGGTTCATTATGATTTTACACAGTTGTTTGATGTTGGGTAAAAGGGGATTGTTACATCAGCGAAATGTAACTTTAAATAATCTGGCATTTCGTTATCTGCTATATCTGTTTATTTTTTTAATTACCCACTTTTCAAACAATTGCACACTTTTCTGTTGAGGATCTGACTTTTCAGTTTTGCGTACATATCTCTTTAAGGCTATCAGTTTAAGCTGAGAACTCGTGCTGTCGCCTTCAATGATAATATCAGCGTGAGTTGTTCTTAATCGAATAGTGTCTTTTTCGTTGATGAGCTTATAATCTAAAATTCGCGCAATGGTGTCTAAATTGTCATTGTATTTTGAGGAGTAATAAAATGTGTTGTTTTTGCTGTTGAAAATTAAACCCTCATTTTGAAAATGGAGGTATTTATCCATATCACGTACATATTCTAACTGAAGCGCGTTTATCCTTGAAACCAATTCGCGTTTTGAAAATGGAAAGGCATACGTTTTATTAATAGCACCCCATTGCGTGTATTTACCCGGCGGCATGCTGGTGGCTCCAAAAGTTAACAAGGCAATACAAGCCAGTAAATTTAACAGCAATGGTTTTAAAAAATGGCTGCCGGCCTTGCTAAAAGTATAGTAGGATAGCGGCAAAACAATCAGTGCCAAATAATCTGTATAATCAACAACCCGGTGCACAGGTAAACCAAGATTATTAAGTACTAATATGAGTGGTTGAACAAAGGGGGTTTTCCAAAACAGAAAACCAACAAGCGTAAGCAGGTAAGCAGTCTTTGTAAATCTTGTAAATAGCGCAGCAAAGAAAAACGGAAAAGCGAACAAACCGGTTACGTCTGACAGTTTTCCAGTTAAGCTATTCCCAAAAGTTTGTTTAAGAAGCCAATCATTAAGCAACAATAAAAATACGGCCAGTATAAAAGCAGGGTGCGCTAACTTCTGTTTATTTACCATGTTGTCTAACTACGGCGTTGTCTAACTACGGCTAATATACTCAAAAGCAGTAAGCTTACCCAAACTTCTCTTCCATCATTTTCTCTAATGCAAACATTTCGTCGCGCAGTTTGGCGGCACGTAAAAAGTCCATGTCTTTGGCGGCGGCCAGCATGTCTTTTTTGGTGTTGTCGATAGATTTTTTCAGATCAGCTTTGCTCATGTACTGAACAATAGGATCCGCAGCAAGCGTAAGCACATCTTCTTCCACGTAAGCTTTCTGCACACCTCCCTGAAAATCAACTACCGATGTTTGCTCAATAATTTCAGATTTTGATTTGCCTACCGTTTTCGGCACAATGCCGTGCTCCTCGTTGTAAGCTATTTGTTTTTCACGGCGACGACTCGTCTCGTCAATAGTGATCTGCATCGAGTCGGTGATCTTATCGGCATACATTATAACCCGGCCACGATCATTACGGGCTGCACGGCCAATGGTTTGTATCAACGAACGCTCCGAACGCAAAAAGCCTTCCTTATCCGCATCTAAAATGGCTACTAATGATACCTCTGGTAAATCCAGACCCTCCCGCAAAAGGTTAATACCTATCAATACATCAAACACACCCAGGCGCAGATCTCGCAGTATCTCCACCCTCTGCAGTGTTTTAACTTCCGAGTGAATGTAGCGGCACTTTATGCCCAAACGATCCATATACTTGGCCAATTCTTCCGCCATTCGTTTGGTTAGAGTGGTAACCAGTACGCGGTCGCCTTGCTTGATGGTTTTATCTACCTCGTCAAGCAAATCATCTACCTGGTTGATAACCGGGCGCACATCAATTAAAGGGTCAAGCAAGCCGGTTGGGCGTATTACCTGCTCAACCACCACACCACCAGATTTTTCCAACTCAAAATCGGCAGGCGTTGCGCTTACATAAATGGTTTGCGGCGCCAAACGCTCAAACTCCTGAAAGTTGAGCGGGCGATTATCCATAGCAGCAGGCAAACGGAAACCATAATCAACCAATGATATTTTACGCGACCTGTCGCCGCCATACATGGCCCGTATCTGTGGTACGGTAACGTGGCTCTCGTCAATCACCATCAGGTAATCATCCGGGAAGTAGTCTAACAAACAGAACGGCCTTGCACCTGGTTCGCGCCCATCAAAAAAGCGGGAGTAGTTCTCAATACCCGAGCAGTAACCCAGCTCACGTATCATCTCGAGATCGTAGTTAACCCGTTCTTCCAGGCGTTTTGCCTCTAAAAACCTGCCATCACCAATAAATTGTTTTTTGCGGGTTTCCAGTTCTTCCTGTATGGCCCAGATAGATTGCTTGAACCTGTCGCGCGGTGCCACGTAAAGGTTAGCCGGATAAACCACCATGTGGGTCATCTTTTCAATGGTTTTGCCCGTGCCAATATCAAATGCGCTTAGCTCTTCAATATCATCTCCAAAAAACGAAATGCGATAGGCGTGATCCATATACGGCGGGAAAATATCTACCGTATCGCCTTTTACCCGGAAAGTTCCGCGCTTAAAATCGGCAGTGGTGCGGGCGTATAGTATCTCAACTAAACGGTGTAAAAAAGCATTCCTGCTTATGCGTGTACCCACCGCAAATTTAAATACCGACGCTGCGAAGTCTTCCGGATTACCCATACCATAAATGCAGGAAATAGACGATACCACAATCACGTCCCTTCTGCCACTCATTAAAGCTGAGGTTGTACGTAAACGCAGCTTTTCAATCTCCTCGTTTATTTGAAGGTCTTTTTCAATATAGGTGTTGGTAGTAGGAATGAACGCCTCGGGCTGGTAATAATCATAGTAGGATACAAAGTAATTCACCGCGTTTTCGGGGAAAAACTGTTTAAACTCGCCATACAACTGCGCGGCCAAAGTTTTGTTATGGCTCAAAATGAGCGTAGGCTTTTGTGTTTGCGCAATAACATTGGCCACGGTAAAAGTTTTACCGGAACCGGTTACCCCTAACAGGGTTTGATAGTTTTCGCCGCTGTTAACGCCTTCTACCAGTTGTTTGATGGCTCCGGGCTGATCTCCGGTGGGTTTATATTGCGAGGTGAGTTTAAAATCCATGCTAATTACAAAAATAGCGATTAGTGATTAGTTAATCATTGACCGCCGATTAGTTACAACACATTTTGACGGTGTAATGTTCAAAGAAACAGTAGGGGAGTGACAAGGGTATGTCAGGAAGGATCTAAACATTTACTATTTTTAGCCCAAATCCATTTTATTTTATGACGGAGGCTAAGTTGTACCAGCCACTTTTTGATTACATCATTAATAGATCAGCTTTGCAATTAAACGATGCAGAGCGCGCGTTAATAACAGACGCTTTTAAACCCCGGTCGTTTAAAAAGAGAGAATACCTATTGCGTGTTAATGAAGTTTGCAAGTATATGTCGTTCATAACAGCGGGCGCAGGGCGAATGTATAGCATCAACGCAGACGGGCAGGAAAATATTGTGAGGTTTGCCATTGAGCAGTGGTGGCTTGGTGATTACGAGAGCTATAACTTACAGCAGCCATCCATTTACAACATAGACGTATTAGAAGATACCGAAGCTTTAACAGTAACGCACGCTGCTATGCAGACACTTATGCAAAAAGTGCCGGCCGTTGAAGCAATGGTTAAAGAAATTGACCGTAAATCGGCAATTGCTACGCAAAAGCGTATTCATAGCGCTATCAGTTTAAATGCGGCCCAACGCTATCAAACGCTTATGGAAACTTACCCTGAGTTTTTACAGCGCTTCCCGCAGGCTATGATCGCTTCTTACCTTGGGCTTTCGCCCGAGACCTTAAGCCGGGTACGCAAACAAGTACTCAGGAATAAATAGTTTGCTGCCTCAATTGGCCGGAGCATCCATTAACAAATACAAACCCTTTATTTTGTTGTCGGCTATCATGGCCACATCCATTCCGGTTGCGACCGCAGGCTGACCGGGCACACCTAAGCGCCATGAAATTTGCTGAATATCATGATTTGATCTGCCGGGTTCCGCCAATTCAAATTTAAAGTCGAGTGGCCATTGAGCCTGTAGTTTGTTGATCAGGTTGTTAATGGCTTCGTGTCCAATGATGGCTTCCCCATCATTCGATTCATAAAAAAGCGATATCTGCTGCATATACGTGGGCTATCTCTTGTAGTCTGATAGCTTCGTCGCGCTCGTTCCATATTTTTAATAAGCTGCCTTCCAGTAATTGTGCTAAGTTTTTCATTGCTTTCTTTTTTATCAAAGGTCGTGGTGTTGGCGTTGGGAAGTGTTGACATTTGTCAAGAAAGTGGGGTGTGGAAAATAAAGATGCCGAATTGTGATGCCCTTAAATAAAAGTCACTGGTTAACTTACACGTGGAAAACTTTTGTTAAATTAGTTGCATAGTACTACACCATGAACCGCGCATTTCTTTTTCCCTTTGTTATTTTATTTTTTGCAATTGATGCGATAGCGCAAAAAAACGATAAGCACGATTTTCGCTTAGATGTCAAAATTCCATCCACATGGATTGAGAAGGTGAGGAGATACAATTATAAACAAAACAATGCTTCCATATTAAAGGAACTTGAGGCCATAATTAAACCTCGGGTAATCTATATTCCAGCCCATGAGGAAAATCTGGACAAGAATAAACCTGGCTTGTTGAACCCAATTTTTACTGATTTAGATGGAGAGCCGGGAGAGGAAATGATTTGCACGCTGGGTTGGGACGAAAACTATCCATCAATGGCGGTTTTCAAAAAAAAGGCTGACAGTTGGCATTTGATCTACATGGAAGATTATTATATGTTTTATAGTCAGCCTGACATGTATATAGTCAACAACTTCTCAAAAAACAAGACATTTTATTTCCGGCGGGTGCATGAACGTGGGTCGGGCATATATATGCTGATGGTTATAGTTTTTTTAAGCTGATAAATGGAAAAGTTTACCATTGCCTGGAACTACTTAATCAAACGCATATATACGGATGGGGACTGTCATTAAATCAGGAGGTCAAAAGCAATATTAAATTCGACGGCTCAGGGCAAGAGAGCGAATCGATATGGGTGAGTTATAGCTATAATTTCTTTCCGGGAGCAATCGAAGATAGTGATTGCCCCTGGTGCGCTAACAACGATAATCCATTAATAAAAGGTGATGATGCCGTAAGCTATAATTGGGATAAAAAAACTAACACATACAAGTTAGATATACCCACTTATAAAGAATATGAGGGGTTGACTGCTGCACAGATAGCCTGTTTTTACGGCTTCGGTAACGACGAAGCTTTTATAGCAGCTTATCGAACTCATATTGATAAAACGCTAAAGAAAGGTACGGAACAGCAAAAGCAGGTTTTAAAAAAGTATCTTGGTGTGGTCAACAGCAATAAAAAGCGCACACCGAACCAGTTGGAGAAAAAGGCGTCTGCTGGCGGTACAACTTTCTACGGGCCTAAAAATCCGTGATAGCAAATACGAAGTTAACGCTTATTATTTAGCGGTCACCTTCTTCTTTGCGCCAGTCCACATCATCCTCACATTAAACACCACCACAGCAATCAAAATCAATGAGTAAGCAACAATTTGCATGGCGCTGATCTGCTCTTTGTAAACTAATGCGGCCAATGTAAAGCCGATGATAGGATTAATATTAAGCAACATGCCCAGGGTTGATGATGGCAAAGCTCTCAACGCATACAGGTTTAAAAACAGCGGCATAATGGTGAAGAATACCGCTATGGTTTCTATGTAGACGTAAAATTTAATTTCGGTAGGGAACGGCCCGCCAAAGGCGGGGTAAAACGGCAATAGCATAATTGCCGATAGCACAATGTGAAAGGTAAGCGTTAAAAATTTATCAAAGCCTACATTTCTACGCTGGCTCACCAGGTAGCCGGCGTAGCTCAGTCCTACTAATATGCTGTAAAACATGTCTGTTATATTAGCGTAGGAAAGAAGCAAGCAACTTAATAAGCTTAGGGCTACAGCACCCCATTGTAATCTGCTTAGTTTTTCATTCAAAAGGAAGAACGCAAGTACGGTTGTCAATACCGGGCAAACCAAATAAGCCAGCGATGCAGCCTTTACACTTACATGGTTCATTACATAAATAAAGCTGAACCAGTTAAAGCTAAGCAATAAGCTGCCGCCAATGTTTAGCATTAATACCTTGCGACGCCTTTTTGGGGATAGTATTTTATAAACGTTAATAGCATCTGTAACCGCCTTGCGTTTAAATAATACAACAATAAGCAACATCAGTAATGCGCAGCTAAAAACGCGATAAAACAGCAGATCTATAGAAGGATAAGCGGCCAGCGGCTTCAGCACCAGACTAAAAAAGCCCCAGGTAGCATAAGCAACAATAGCTGCCAGATAATATTTAGAGTTATTCAAAGCAGATGTATTATGGCGCAAATATGAAAAAATACCTGGGGCGTTTTAACATGTAATTGTTAAAATATTAAGTCGCAAAGCCGTTTTTACGCGCCGAATATGCCGAACAGACTGCCTGGTTGCATTACAGGCGAACATGACGCGCCTTTACTAAATCTCGTTTTAATCAAAGTATCGCTAATCAGTTCAGGAATTTATCATTGCTGAAACCTGAGAAATTCTCAGTCAAATAAATATTTAAAAATAACTCACTAAGTATTTGACATTTAATACAAAATATCTATCTTTGCCGTCCCTTTCGGGGGATAACATGTCTTGAACGAAGCCCTACTGCTTCGATGGACGCAAAAAAAATTTAAAATGTCAGGAATAATTGGTAAAAAGGTAGGTATGACCAGCATATTCGATGGCACAGGGAAAAACATCCCTTGTACCGTTATCGAAGCTGGCCCTTGCGTGGTAACACAAATCAAGTCTGTTGAAACAGACGGGTATTCTTCCGTACAGTTAGCTTACGGCGAGAAAAAAGAAAAAAACACCTCAGCTCCTTTAAAAGGACACTTCCAAAAAGCCGGAACAACCCCAAAACGTAAATTAGTTGAATTCAAATCTTTTGAAGACCAAAAGTCTTTAGGCGACACCGTTACTGTCGAGATTTTTGCTGAAGGCGACTTTGTTGATGTGGTTGGTACCTCAAAAGGTAAAGGTTTTCAGGGTGTGGTAAAGCGTCATGGTTTTGGTGGTGTGGGTATGCAAACTCACGGTCAGCACAATCGTTTACGTGCGCCGGGTTCACTGGGTGCTTCATCATGGCCTTCACGCGTATTTAAAGGTATGCGCATGGCGGGTCAAATGGGTAATGAGCGCGTTAAAGTTCAAAACTTAGAGGTTGTGAAAGTTTACGCAGAGCAAAACCTGTTAGTTGTTAAAGGTTCCATACCAGGAGCTAAAGGTTCAATGGTAATAGTGGATAAATAAGATGGAAGTTAAAGTATTAAATGTATCAGGTCAAGAAACAGGTGCCAAGGTGCAGCTTCCTGAAGCTATTTTCGGTATTGAGCCTAATGATCATGCTATTTACTTAGATGTTAAGCAATTTTTAGCTAACCAGCGTCAAGGTACTCATAAAGCTAAACAGCGTAATGAGATTGCAGGTTCAACCCGTAAATTATACAAACAAAAAGGTACAGGCGGTGCACGTGCCGGTAGCGTAAAATCTCCATTGTTCAATGGTGGTGGTCGCGTATTCGGTCCGCAGCCACGCGATTACAGCTTTAAGCTAAACAAAAAGCTTAAAACGCTTGCTCGCTACTCAGCCTTATCATACAAAGCAAAAGACAGCAATGTTATAGTTTTAGAAGATTTCAACTTTGAATCTATCAAAACTAAAAACTACATCAAGCTGGTTGCAGACTTAAATGCTACTAATGAGAAAACATTATTGGTATTACCGGCTGCAAATAACAATGTTTATTTATCAAGCAGAAACTTGAAGAAAGCTAAAGTAATTACTGCCGACCAGTTAAACACTTATGACGTGTTAAACGCAGGTAAGCTTTTGTTAACTACGGGTACTGTTAAAGTTTTGGAGGAAGCATTAGCTAAGTAATATGGAAATTTTAAGAAAACCCTTACTTACTGAAAAAGTTACTCAGTTAACTGATAAGCTTAACCGTTACGCTTTCCTGGTTAACCCGAAAGCTAACAAAATTCAGATCAAGGCAGCTATTGAAGCCATGTATGGCGTTAATATTACAGCTGTAAACACCATGAGATACGTTGGAAAACTTAAAACCCGCAACACTAAAGCCGGACCGGTATCGGGTCGTGCTGCTACAGTGAAAAAAGCGGTTGTTACGTTGAAAGACGGTGAAGTAATTGATTTTTATAGCAATATATAAATAAGGAGATGGCAGTAAAAAGATTTAAACCGGTTACGCCGGGTACCCGTTTCAGGGTAGGTGCTGATAACTCTGACATTACTACAAACGTTCCTGAAAAATCGTTAGTAGTATCTGTAAACAAGAGATCAGGCGGTCGTAACAACAGCGGTAAAATGACCATGCGCTACATTGGCGGTGGCCACAAAAAGTCATACAGGTTAATTGACTTTAAACGCAACAAATTTGACATCCCTGCAACTGTTGCTACAATTGAATATGATCCAAACCGTACAGCACGTATAGCTCTGCTACACTTTGCTGATGGCGAGAAAAGATACATGATAGCTCCGGAAGGTTTAACAGTTGGTCAAACTGTTATTTCTGGCGAGAACGTAGCTCCTGAGGTTGGTAATACTTTACCATTAAAAACTATCCCTCTGGGTTCAATCATTCACAACATTGAATTGAATCCTGGTCAGGGTGGCTCAATTGCCCGTTCAGCAGGTACCTACGCGCAGCTTGCTGCCCGTGATGGTAAATACGCTGTTATTAAATTACCTTCTGGCGAAACCCGCATGATCCTGGCTACTTGTTTAGCAACTATCGGTACCGTATCAAACGGCGATATGCAAAACGAAGTATTAGGTAAAGCAGGTAGAAAACGTTGGTTAGGTCGCAGACCACGCGTTCGTGGTGTAGCTATGAACCCGGTAGATCACCCTATGGGTGGTGGCGAGGGCCGTGCGTCAGGTGGTCACCCACGTTCACGCAAAGGCTTGTTAGCTAAAGGTTACAAAACCCGCGACAAGAAAAAAGGATCTGATCGTTATATCATTGAAAGAAGGAAGAAATAATAATGGCACGTTCAATTAAAAAAGGACCTTATATTGATCATAACCTGGACAGAAAAGTTCTGACCTTGAATGAATCAAATAAAAAATCAGTAGTAAAGACATGGTCTCGTCGTTCCATGATTTCTCCGGATTTCGTTGGTCATACATTCGCAGTACACAACGGTAATAAATTTATACCGGTGTACGTAACAGAAAACATGGTTGGTCACAAGTTGGGAGAATTTGCACCAACCCGCACATTCCGCGGTCACGCAGAAAAGAAAAAATAACAGGCAATGGAAGCAACAACAAAAATTAAAAAGTCTGTATTGATCAGGCAACAAAAAGAAGCTGCGAAAGCCGAAGTTGGTGGCGCATCTGTTGCAAAATTACAGAACTGCCCAACTTCACCACGCAAAATGCGTTTGGTGGTTGATTTGATCCGTGGCGAAAATGTATTTAAAGCTTTAAGTATATTAAAGTTCACTAATAAAGAAGCAGCTATCCGCGTTGAGAAATTGCTTTTATCAGCAATTAACAACTGGCAAGCTAAAAACGAAGGTAAAAGCGCCGATGATCTTGTTGTGAAACAAGTATCAGTAGGTGGTGGTCGTCAGGCTAAACGTTTACGCCCTGCACCACAAGGTCGCGGTTACCGTATACGCAAGCGTTCAAACCACGTAACGCTTATTGTTGATAGTAAAAATGAAAACAACTAATTAGGAAATGGGACAAAAAGCACATCCAATAGGTAACAGATTAGGAATCATCAGAGGTTGGGATTCTAACTGGTTCGGTGGCAACAACTACTCCGATAAATTAGTTGAGGACGAAAGGATCCGCAAATACTTATCAGCGCGTATTAACAAAGGTGGCGTAGCTAAAGTTGTTATTGAGCGTACATTAAAACGTATCACTGTAACCATTCACACTGCCCGTCCGGGTATTGTAATTGGTAAAGGTGGTGCCGAAGTTGACAAGATTAAAGAAGAGTTGAAAAAACTTACCAAAAAGGAAGTTCAGATCAACATTTTCGAGATAAAACGCCCTGAGCTTGATGCACAATTAGTTGCAGAAGGCGTGGCCAAACAGCTGGAAGCGCGTATCTCTTTCCGTAGAGCAATGAAAACTACTATCGCTGCAACCATGAGAATGGGTGCGGAGGGTATCAAGATCATGACATCTGGCCGTTTAGGCGGAGCGGAAATGGCGCGTAGTGAGCAATATAAAGAGGGAAGGATTCCGTTACATACCTTCCGTGCTGATATTGATTACGCATTAGCCGAGGCTTTAACTACTTATGGTAAAATAGGTGTTAAAGTGTGGATTTGCAAAGGTGAGGTTTACGGCAAGCGCGACCTGTCTCCAAACATTGGTGGCACCAGCAGCGCAAGCGGTAAAGGCGGACGCCCTGAAGGCGGCGGTGATTTCAGAAATGAACGCGGCGGCGACAGAGGCGAAAGAAGAGGCGGTGGTGACCGCAGGGGTGGTAACAACAACGATCGCAGAGGCGGTGGCAATAACCGTGGCGGTGGTCAAAACCGTGGCGGCCAAAACCGTCAGGGCGGCGCACCCAGAAGATAACAATTAATGTAGAATAAATATCGTAACAGATATTAAAGCTTAATAAAATGCTACAGCCAAAAAGAACGAAGTTCAGAAAGATGCAAAAAGGCAGAATGAAAGGTTTAGCCACCCGTGGCGCAGAACTTTCATTCGGATCTTTCGGTGTTAAATCACTGGAAGCGGCCTGGATCACCAGCCGTCAGATAGAATCTGCCCGTATTGCTGTAACACGTTACATGAAACGTGAAGGACAGGTATGGATCAGAATTTTCCCTGACAAACCTGTAACCAAGAAACCAGCAGAGGTACGTATGGGTAAGGGTAAAGGTGCTCCTGAATACTGGGTAGCGGTAGTACGCCCCGGTAGGATCATTTTTGAAGCAGAAGGTGTACCAATGGAAGTTGCTAAAGAGGCTTTACGCCTTGCAGCCCAGAAGTTGCCGGTACAAACAAAATTTGTAGTACGTAAAGATTACGTAGAAGCATAAACAATTAGTTGGCGGTTTTGAGTTTGCAGTTATCAGTTAGGATAAAGTCGGCTTAGAACTAATAACTCAAAAAACTAACAAGAGAAATGAAAAACTCAGAAATTTTAGAGCTCGCAACTGAAGAGTTGGTAGCAAAGATCAGCGAAGAAAGGGCAAACCTTACTAAACTGAAATTTGCGCACGCGGTTTCGGCTATCGAAAATCCAAGCCGTATCACTAAGGTACGTAAGGAGATCGCTCGCTTAAATACTGAATTAACAAAGCGTAAAGCGGCATCAGCTTCTGAACAAAATTAATTTTTACGCGTCGAGAAAAATGGAAAGAAATTTAAGAAAAACACGTACCGGCCTGGTAGTTAGCAATAAGATGGAGAAATCTATTGTTGTGGCTGTTGAGCGTAAGGTGAAACACCCTATTTACGGCAAATTCGTGAAGAAAACTACCAAGTTCATGGCACACGACGAAGCTAATACCTGCGGTATTGGCGATACCGTATTGATTATGGAAACTCGTCCGCTGAGCAAGAACAAAAACTGGAGATTAGTTCAAATTTTAGAAAGGGCTAAATAAGATGGTACAACAGGAATCAAGATTAAATGTAGCTGACAACAGCGGCGCTAAAGAAGTTTTAGTGATCCGTGTGTTAGGCGGTACCGGTAAAAGATATGCCTCAATTGGCGACAAGATAGTAGTTACCGTTAAAAGCGCGCTGCCATCAGGTAACGTAAAAAAAGGTACTGTATCAAAAGCCGTAGTGGTTAGAACCAAAAAAGAGATCCGCAGAAGAGACGGTTCATACATCCGTTTTGACGATAACGCGGCTGTTTTATTGAACAACCAGGATGAGCCGAGAGGCACACGTATATTTGGCCCTGTTGCAAGAGAATTGCGTGAGAAACAATTTATGAAAATCGTTTCATTAGCACCGGAGGTATTGTAACATGGAAAAGAAAACAAAATTAAAGATCAAAAAAGGCGATCTGGTTAAAGTTATAGCCGGCGATTCAAAAGGATCACAAGGTAAAGTGGTTGAGGTATTGGTTGACAAAAACCGTGCTGTTGTTGAAGGTGCCAACATGGTATCAAAACACACTAAACCAAATGCAGCTAACCCTAATGGCGGTATTGTTAAGCAGGAAGCTGCTATACACATTTCAAACCTGGCGTTAATTGATCCTAAAACAGGAGCAACTACCCGTGTTGGCCGCCAAAAAAATGCTGACGGTAAATTAGTTAGAGTAGCAAAAAAATCAGGGGAGGAAATTAAGTAATGGCTGAAGCAACTTATACACCAAGATTAAAATCAAAGTACAAGGAAGAGATACGTACTGCACTGAAAGATAAATTTCAGTACAAAAGCGTAATGCAGGTTCCTAAATTAGAGAAAATTGCTATCAACCAGGGTGTTGGTGGTGCTACTACCGACAAGAAATTGATCGAGAACACTATCACTGAGTTAACTACCATTACCGGTCAGCAGGCAGTATCTTCTAAATCAAAGAAAGATATCTCTAACTTTAAATTGCGTAAAAATATGCCGGTAGGTGTACGTGTTACTTTACGTGACAACACCATGTATGAGTTCCTGGATCGTTTGATCTCTGTAGCTCTGCCACGTATCCGCGATTTTAAAGGTATCAATGATAAAGGTTTTGACGGAAAAGGTAATTATACATTAGGTATTACCGAGCAAATTATCTTCCCTGAAATCAATATTGATAAAATTAATAAAATACAAGGTATGGATATTACCTTTGTAACCTCAGCAACTAATGATGTTGAAGCATTAGAGTTACTGAAACAATTTGGTTTACCATTCAAAAATCAAAATAATGGCTAAAGAAGGCGTAAAAGCACGCGAAATTAAACGTGCTAAATTAGTAGCTAAATATGCTGAAAAACGTGCAGCGTTGAAAGAAGCAGGTGATTGGGTAGCGTTAGACGCATTGCCAAAAGCATCTTCTCCGGTAAAACTGCACAACCGTTGCAAATTAACCGGCCGTCCGCGTGGTTACATGCGTCAGTTTGGTATTTCGCGTGTTACTTTCCGTGAAATGGCTCTTGAGGGCAAGATCCCGGGAGTTAAAAAAGCAAGCTGGTAATATATTAGTTGATTAGTGATTGGAAATTAGTGACTATTTAAGAGTACACTAATCTCCAATCACTAATCTTCTATTTAACTAAGATTAACCGATGAAAGGTCGCCCGGGTGGTCCGGGAAGGAAACCGTCATCACAAACAACAAATAATGAATACAGATCCAATCGCAGATTATCTTACACGAGTAAGGAATGCTATTAAAGCCAACCATAGGGTTGTTGAAATTCCTGCATCGAACCTTAAAAAAGAGATCACTAAAGTTCTTTTTGATAAAGGTTACATTGCAAATTACAAGTTTGAGGATAACGGACCGCAAGGCACAATTAAAGTTGCTTTAAAGTACCATCCAATAACTAAGATCCCGGCTATCCGTTCAATCGAGCGTATCAGCCGTCCGGGTTTACGTAGGTATGCCGGCATGGACACTATGCCACGCGTATTAAATGGTTTAGGTATCGCCATCCTGTCAACTTCAAAAGGTGTTATGACCGATAAAGAAGCTAAACAGTTAAATGTTGGTGGTGAGGTTTTATGCTACGTTTATTAATAGGAGGAATTAAGCAATGTCAAGAGTAGGAAAATCACCAATTGCATTACCTGCAGGCGTTACTGTTACCGTATCAGCTGATAACGTAGTAACTGTAAAAGGCCCTAAAGGTGAATTGCATCAAGCGGTTGACACCGATATTAAAGTGGTACAGGAAGGCGCAGAGCTTTTAGTTCAACGCCCTACAGACCAAAAACGCCACAAAGCTTTACATGGTTTATACCGTGCTTTGTTAAACAACATGGTTGTTGGAGTAACAGAAGGTTACAAAGTTGTGCAAGAGTTAGTAGGTGTGGGTTACCGCGCAACTAACCAAGGTAACACGTTAGACCTTGTATTAGGTTACTCTCACCACTATGTGTTTGAGTTACCTCAGGAAATTAAAGTTTCAACTACTGCTGATAAGGGTAAAAACCCAACCATCATTCTGGAATCAACTGATAAGCAACTGATAGGCCAGGTAGCGGCTAAAATACGTTCGTTACGTGCTCCTGAACCATATAAAGGTAAAGGTATCAAGTTTGCGGGCGAAGTATTAAGAAGAAAAGCAGGTAAATCAGCATCTAAAAAATAATCGTCATGGCAGCTAAAGCGAAATTATCAAGAAGAGACAGAATTAAAATGGGTATACGTAAGCGCCTTTCAGGCTCTACAGCCCGTCCGCGTTTGTCAGTGTACAGAAGTAATAAAGGTATTTATGCCCAGATCATTGACGATGTTAACGGTAAAACCCTTGTATCAGCATCATCTTTATCAAAAGAGTTTTCTGCTGATGGTACCAAGTCAGATCAATCAGTAGCCGTAGGCAAATTAGTAGCTCAAAAAGCTATTGCAGCCGGTATCAAAGATGTGGTTTTTGACAGGAACGGATACCTTTACCATGGCCGTGTTAAATCATTGGCTGAAGGTGCACGTGAAGGTGGTTTAAACTTTTAATCAGTAGGAAAAGAAAATGTCAACAATTAACATAAAAAGAGTAAAAACCAGCGAGATCGAATTAAAGGATCGTTTGGTTAGTATACAACGTGTTGCCAAAGTAACCAAAGGTGGCCGTACATTCAGCTTTTCAGCTATCGTAGTGGTAGGTGATGAGCAAGGTGTTGTAGGTTACGGTTTAGGTAAAGCTAAAGAGGTTACTGAAGCAATTGCAAAAGGTATTGATGATGCTAAAAAGAACTTGGTTAAAGTTCCTATTATCAATGGTACAGTACCTCACGAACAAATTGGAAAATTCTCTGGAGGTTTTGTATTTATAAAACCTGCTGCTAATGGTACCGGTGTAATAGCAGGTGGTGCAATGCGTGCAGTATTAGAGAGCGCCGGTGTACACAACGTATTGGCAAAATCAAAAGGTTCGTCAAACCCGCACAACGTGGTAAAAGCAACCGTATCGGCTTTAGCGCAATTGCGTGATGCAAATACTGTAGCTCAACAACGCGGCATCAGTTTAGGAAAAGTATTTAACGGATAATCAGAACATGGCAAAGATCAAGATAACCCAGATCAAAAGCGTGATCGATAGGACCGAGCGCCAGAAAAAGACAGTGGAAGCACTGGGCTTAAAGAAAATAAACCACAGCGTGGAAGTTGAAGCTACTGCGGCTATTATTGGTATGGTTAAGAAAGTTAACCACCTTGTAGCGGTAGAAAATATTTAATAATCATGAACTTAAGTAATTTAAAACCTGCAGAAGGTTCTACCAAAAATAGAAAAAGAATTGGTCGTGGTACAGGTTCAGGCCGTGGTGGTACATCAACCCGCGGTCATAAAGGTGCCGGTTCACGTTCAGGCACAAGCACTAAAATAGGCTTTGAAGGTGGACAGATGCCATTACAGCGCCGCTTACCTAAGGTTGGCTTTAAAAACCCTAATCGTGTAGAGTACGTTGGTGTTAACCTGGATGTATTACAAGGCTTAACTGAAAAATATTCACTTTCAACAATTGATCTGGAAACTTTGAAGGATCATGGTTTGGCGTCTAAAAACGACAAGGTGAAAATTTTAGGTCGTGGCGAACTTACAGCCAAAGTTGAAGTTACAGCACATGCATTTACCGCTACCGCGCAAAAAGCAATTGAAGCAGCAGGTGGTTCAATAGTTAAGCTATAATATTTGTATGAAGAAATTCTTCACCACATTATCCAATATCTGGAAAATTGAAGACTTAAGAGTGCGTATAATTAACACACTCTTATTTCTTTTAATATACCGCGTAGGTGCATTTGTGCGTTTACCGGGCGTAGATGCCTCACAAACAGATGCTAAGCAAGCCGAGGGCTTGGTTGGTTTATTAAATATGTTTGCTGGTGGCTCTTTTTCGCGTATATCCATTTTCGCATTAGGCGTTATGCCTTACATTTCTGCATCTATTGTGATGCAGTTGTTGGGTATAGCTGTTCCGTATTTTGCTAAAATGCAAAAAGAAGGCGAGAGCGGTCGTAACAAGATCAATCAATGGACCCGCTATCTAACAATCGTTATCACTGCAGTGCAGGCGGTAGCTTACCTTAATTCACAGGTAACTGCTAACGAGATATTGATAGCAAACCCAATGTTTACCATCATGAACACAATGGTGTTAACAGCAGGTACGTTATTTGTAATGTGGTTAGGTGAGAAGATTACAGATAAAGGTATAGGTAACGGTATATCATTGATCATCATGGTGGGTATTATTGCCACCTTGCCAAGCGCTTTCTTAGCAGAGTTCCAAAACCGTACAACCGGTACTGGCGGCTTAATTGCTTTCATTGTTGAGTTAATTGCTCTGATAGGTGTGGTAATGTTTACCATCCTTATAGTACAGGGAACACGCAAGATAGCTGTGCAGTACGCAAAACGTATTGTTGGTAATAAACAGTATGGCGGTGTTCGTCAGTACATTCCGTTAAAAGTGAATGCTGCCGGTGTAATGCCTATCATTTTTGCTCAAGCATTAATGTTCATACCTGCCACTATCGCTTCGTTCTTCCCTAAGGCTGCTACAAATAGCATTATTATAGCTTTAGGAGATTATAACTCATGGTTGCATAACATCCTGTTTGCTTTATTGATCATTGTATTTACGTATTTCTATACTGCAATTACAGTAAATCCGAAGCAAATGTCTGACGACATGAAGAAAAACGGTGGTTTCATTCCGGGTGTTAAACCAGGTTTGCCAACCGAAAGCTTCATTGACGGTGTGATCTCAAAGATAACCTTACCGGGTTCAATATTCCTGGCCATCATTGCTATCATACCTTCGTTAGCTAATTTGGTAGGTGTTAATAACCTGTTTGCACGTTTTTTTGGGGGTACTTCATTGATCATTTTGGTTGGTGTTGTATTAGATACCTTACAACAAATTGAAAGTCACTTGCTGATGCGTCATTACGATGGTTTGATGAAAACCGGAAGAGTAAAAGGACGTTCGGCTGTGCCTGCAGCTGCCGGAACAACACCGACAGCAATATAGTAAAGCATGTCAAAGATCGTTTATAAGTCTGCCGAGGAGGTAGAACTCATAAGATTGAGCGCACAGCTGGTTGCAAGAACACATGGCGAAATAGCCAAAGTTATTGGACCAGGTGTGCGCACTATTGATCTTGATAAACTTGCTGAAACCTACATCCGCGACAATGGCGGTATC
Organism: Mucilaginibacter auburnensis; assembly: GCF_002797815.1. NCBI lineage: Bacteria > Pseudomonadati > Bacteroidota > Sphingobacteriia > Sphingobacteriales > Sphingobacteriaceae > Mucilaginibacter > Mucilaginibacter auburnensis. The sequence goes on along the minus strand of NZ_PGFJ01000002.1, from coordinate 1,516,654 downwards.
CCTGCTTTTTTAAACTACGGAGGTTTTCCTTATTCGCTTTGTATATCCCTGAATAATCAGGTTGTACATGGCTTCCCGGGAAAATACGAACTGAAAGACGGAGATATCGTATCTGTTGATTGCGGCGCAATCCTTAATAAATACTATGGTGACTCTGCCTTTACTTTTGCTATTGGCGAAATAGGTGAGGAAGCCAAAACACTTTTACGCGTTACCCGCGAATGCCTTGACAAAGGAATTGAAAAGGCTGTAGTTGGTATGCGTATAGGCGATATCGCTTACGCAGTGCAGGAGCATGCAGAGAAACATGGCTTTGGTGTTGTAAGAGAGTTAGTGGGCCACGGTGTTGGTACCAAATTGCACGAAAAGCCTGAAGTACCTAACTATGGAAAACGCGGATCTGGTGTGAAGCTGGAGGAGGGAATGGTGATAGCTATTGAACCGATGATCAACGCAGGCCGTGCAGGTGTTAAGTTTTGGGATGATGGCTGGACCGTATCAACAATTGACGGAAAACCATCTGCACATTTTGAGCATACGGTAGCTGTTAAGCGGGGTAAAGCAGACGTATTGTCAACATTTAGTTATGTTGATGATGTTTTAAAAGAAAAAATAAATAATTAAAATATTTTTATTAATTTTGCGTCCCGCTTTTGGGGCGGATAATTAAGTAATAATCAGTAAAATATGGCAAAACAATCATCGATCGAACAAGACGGTACAATTCGGGAGGCGTTATCAAACGCAATGTTCAGAGTTGAGCTGGAGAACGGTCATGAGATTATTGCACACATATCAGGTAAAATGCGTATGCACTACATCAAAATTTTACCTGGTGATAAAGTTAAATTGGAGATGAGTCCTTACGATTTAACTAAAGGACGTATTACATACAGATATAAATAATTAAGCGAGATGAAAGTTAGAGCATCCATTAAAAAGCGTAGCGCTGATTGCAAGATCATTCGTCGTAACGGCAAGCTTTACGTAATTAACAAAAAGAACCCTAAGTTCAAACAACGTCAGGGATAATTAAAAAACTTGCATCAATTCGTACAACGGTAGCCGCCGTTCGGTTGACGCTAAAACAAAACAACAAATATGGCAAGGATTTCAGGTATTGATTTACCAAAGAACAAAAGAGGCGAGATTGGCCTTACTTACATTTACGGCATTGGCCGTTCAACTGCTAAAGAAATTTTGGCTAAAGCAGGTATAGATGTAAACACCAAAGTGCAGGATTGGAATGATGATCAGTTAACAGCTATCCGTACTATCATCAATGACGAGATTAAAGTTGAAGGCGCACTGCGTTCTGAAGTTCAGCTTAACATCAAACGCTTAATGGATATTGGTTGCTACCGTGGTACCCGTCACCGTAAAGGTTTACCTCTGCGTGGTCAGCGTACTAAGAACAACTCACGTACCCGTAAAGGAAAACGTAAAACAGTTGCTAACAAAAAGAAAGCTACTAAATAGTGATTAATGAATGAAGATTATTGATTGGTTTAACTGTCAGTAATCTTCATTCATTAGGAATAAAACAAATTATAAGCGATTAATGGGTCCGAGTTATTTAATAATTCAGTAATTCATTCAATCAATAATTAAACAAGAAAATGGCTAAAGCTAAAAAAGTAACCAAAAAGCGTATTGTTGTTGTTGAGCCAGTTGGCGAAGCACACATCAACGCCACATTCAACAACATTATCATTACCTTAACCAATAAAACCGGTCAGGCTATATCATGGTCTTCTGCAGGTAAAATGGGCTTCAAAGGTTCAAAAAAGAACACACCTTACGCTGCCGGTCAGGCTGCTGCCGATTGCGGGAAAGCTGCTTATGATTTAGGCTTACGTAAAGTTGAAGTATTTGTAAAAGGCCCGGGTTCTGGTCGTGAGTCAGCTATCCGTACTTTACAAACTACAGGTATTGAGGTTACTATCATAAAGGACATCACTCCGCTTCCGCACAACGGTTGCCGTCCATCAAAAAGAAGAAGAGTTTAATTAATCAATTTTTTAAAGCTAAGATTCAGCGGCTGCGGGCCGCATGATACTTTAAAAGCAACAAACAATGGCAAGATATACAGGCCCCAAATCAAAAATTGCACGTCGTTTCCGCGAGCCGATCTTCGGTCCGGATAAAGCGTTAGAAAGAAAAAACTACGGCCCTGGTATGCACGGCGCTTCAAAAAGAAGAGGCAAGCAATCAGAGTACGCTGTACAGTTAATGGAGAAACAAAAAGTTAAATACACTTATGGTGTATTAGAGCGTCAGTTCGAGAACTTGTTTCACCGTGCTTCAGCTAAAGAAGGCATCACCGGCGAAAACTTATTAAAGTTTTTAGAAGCTCGTTTAGATAACGTAGTATTCCGTTTAGGTATTGCTCCAACCCGTTCTGGTGCACGTCAATTGGTTGGCCACAAACATATCACTGTTAACGGTGAGGTAGTGAACATTGCTTCATACCAGGTTAAAGCCGGAGACGTTATAGCGGTTCGCGAAAAATCAAAATCTTTAGAGGCTATCAGTAACTCAGTAGCGGGCAGAAAGATCAATAAATATAGCTGGTTTGAGTGGGATGCTGCCAATTTAACAGGTAAGTTCCTTAACTATCCAAACCGCGATGAGATTCCGGAGAACATCAAAGAGAATCTGATCGTCGAGTTATACTCTAAATAGTAAGATATGAGATTTGAGACATGAGATTTGAGATAAAATTCAAATCTCATTTTTCAGTTTCATAACTAAACATTGACATATTGTGATTTAGGTATAAGGATTGGGTCTCATATCTCACATCTCATATCTCAAATCTATTAGCAAACAAACAATAAATAAAGGATATAAATGGCAATTTTAGCATTTCAAAAACCAGATAAGGTTATCATGCAGAAATCAACTGATTTTGATGGCACGTTTGAGTTTCGTCCATTAGAACCAGGCTTCGGTGTAACCATTGGTAATGCTCTGCGTCGTATCTTACTTTCATCGCTTGAAGGTTATGCTATCACTTCAGTACGTTTCTCAGGTGTTACGCATGAGTTTTCAACCATAAAAGGAGTTGTTGAAGACGTTACCGAGATCATATTAAACTTAAAACAAGTTAGGTTTAAAAAGACAGGTGAGTCTGGCGACACTGAAAAAGTATTCGTGATCATTAACGGTCAGGACGCTTTTAAAGCCGGAGATATTACTAAGTTCTCTAACAACTTTACTGTTTTAAATCCTGAGCTGGTTATCTGCAACATGGATTCATCAGTAACGCTTGAAGTTGAATTCACTATCAACAAAGGTCGTGGTTACGTTCCAAGCGAAGAGAACAAAAACCCTGATGCGAACGTAGGCGTAATTGCTATCGATTCTATCTACACTCCGATAAAGAACGTTAAATATACTATCGAGAACTATCGTGTTGAGCAAAAAACCGACTATGAAAAATTAGTATTGGATATTGCTACAGACGGTTCAATCCATCCCGAGGATGCACTTAAAGAAGCTGCAAAAATTTTGATTCAGCACTTTATGTTGTTCAGCGATGAGAACATGATGTTAGAGGCTCAGGCTAAAGAAGAAACTAAAGAGGTTGACGAGGAAATTTTACACATGCGTAAGATCCTTAAAACTGAGTTAGTTGACCTTGATCTTTCAGTGCGTGCATTAAATTGCTTAAAAGCAGCTGATATCCGCAGCCTGGCTGATCTGGTATCATACGACGTTGCTGATATGTTAAAGTTCAGAAACTTCGGTAAAAAATCATTAACTGAGATTCAGGACCTGGTTAAATCAAAAGGCTTGTCTTTTGGTATGAACCTGGCTAAATTTAAGTTAGACGAAGAATAGTTTAGTGATTGGTGATTAGAGAATAGAGATCAGGTCTCATCTTTAATCACCAATTTCTTTTATAAATCAGATTTGAGATGATGAAGTGACTAATCTCTGATCACTAATTAACCAGTCACTAGTACCGCGTAATTCCGAGGGCTTGACGATAAAACGCCGCCCAACGGTATGCACGTGCCACAAAACAAAAAATAACAATGAGACACGGTAAAAAAGTAAACCACCTGGGCCGTACCAACAGCCACCGCAAAGCAATGTTAGCTAACATGGCAACATCGCTTATCCTGCACAAACGCATCACTACCACTTTAGCAAAAGCAAAGGCATTGCGTGGTTATGCAGAGCCTCTTTTAACAAAAGCAAAAAACGATACTACTCACTCTCGTCGTACTGTGTTTAGCTATTTGCAAGATAAAGACGCTGTATCTATCCTTTTCCGCGACATCGCAGCTAAAATTGCTAACCGTCCGGGAGGTTATACTCGTATCATCAAATTAGAAAACCGTTTAGGTGACAACGCTGAGATGGCGATCATTGAGCTGGTTGATTACAACACAGTTTACACCAAAGGTGATGCTCCGGTTGCTAAAAAATCAACCCGTCGTCGTGGTGGTAAAGGTGGTGCTGTAGCTGCTGCTCCTGCTGCACAAACAGAAGAAGTTGCTGTTGCAGAAGAAGTAACTGAAGCTCCTGTAGCTGAAGAAACTGCAGCTCCGGCTGAAGAAGCTGCTCCAGAAGCACCTGCTGCAAACGAAGAAAATGCAGAAAAAGGCGAATAATAACTCGCTTTTGAAATGATAAAATGCCCTGCTGAATAAGCAGGGCATTTTTTTTTAACTAATATTTTCGGAGTGAATAATTCTATTGTAACTTACAGTTGATATGGCCATGCACCTGATTATATTAAATGCTGCTTGTGTAAGTTTGTTTATGCTGGCATTCATAGCATTTATCAATCCACTTAAGGTAAATGTTATTGCTAACAAGTGGTTTGGTGTGTTTTTGTTCTCGGCGGGGTCGGCCGTGTTAGATGTGCTTATCAACCAAACAGGACATTCAGACAATTACAGGCAACTCATCATATTCAATGAACTATCAAGGTATGCCATTGCGCCGGCATTGTATCTAAGCGTTTTACATTACACAGCCGTGAGTAAGCAAGTTCGGCCGCGCGAATATCTTCATTTTATCCCTGTCCTGATATTTGCTGTGTTTACAGGGTTGTTAGTTTTTGCGCCGGGTATGCCGAATTTAGGTAATTCAGCTTTTGCATCGGGACTTAAAATTGTTTTGCCAATTTTGGTCAAACTATCTATACCTATTCAATTGGTGGTTTATTGGCTGCTATCTTACCGCATGCTGAGAAGGCACCTCAGTAATGTGAATCAAATTGTTTCAGATAACACGCCTGTAAGTCTTCAATGGTTGCGGCAGTTACTGTGGGGTATTCTATTTATGATAGTGCTTTCAGTAACCAATAATATTCCATCGGAGGTGCTGCGAAATTTTATTCCTTTAGGTTATCTGGCAGGTACCGTGTTTATAACTTACTACCTTTTGGTGCAGAAAGAAGTGTATCCATACGAGGAAGTACAACTGCAATCGCTTGAGTTAATATTAAACCCTGTTGAGGAGAAACCTAAGGCTCGGCTGTCAGCTGAATTGATGGATGAGTTAAAAGCAAGGTTGATCTCCCTGATGGAAACCGAGCGGATGTTTCTAAACAGTGAACTAAATTTGCCCGAGCTTTCAGAAAAGATGGGCGTATCGCCACATGATGTATCGTATGTGTTGAACGAAGGCATGCATTCCAACTTCTATCAGTTTATAAACGCCTACAGGGTTGCCGAAGCTAAACAACTTATGCAATCAGGAAAGTATTCCCATCTCAATATATTAGGCATTGCCTACAACGCCGGTTTCAATTCTAAAACAACCTTTAATACAGCATTTAAACGCGAGACCGGCCTGTCGCCGAGCCAGTTTATGAAACAAACTGCTGATAGTCAGCAGACCGTGATCGCTTAAGAGTTTTTGTAATAGATGTTCGTTTGGATGGAAGCGAACGACGCTAATACTAATTGTGCATAAAATTGCGAACTAAACGCAATCATTATGATAACAAAACCTTTTTCTAAAATCGCATTACCTTACTTTCTTACAGGCCTTATCAGCGCCATAATGCTGCAACGCATTGGGCTACGGTATTTTTATCCTTTAATACCGCCACCAATAATGAATAACATAAGCATCGTGTTTTTTATTGGCGTGTTGCTAGATATGCTTTTCTTGCTTCCAAAAAATTTCAAAAATCATCCTGACCCATACTCCATGCTGGCCTTTTGGCAGGACGCTTTGAGATACCTCATTGCACTTGACATGTGCATATTTGGTGTTTGCAAATTCTTTGGCTTACAGTTTAACACACCGCTCGCACTGTTGGATAACCCTTTCAATACCATTTCAGACAGCGAGCTAATGTGGGCTTTTTTCGGACATTCGCGCATTTATACATTATTGATCGGCGGTATTGAGATAGCAGGTGGTTTATTAGTAATATTTAGAAAAACGAGGTTACTTGGCGTATTTGTGTTGTTGCCCGTGACCTTAAATATCTTCTTTTTAGATGTGTTTTATAACGGAATAGTTACTTCGGTATATATTGGTATTGAGATAGCCGGTTTAGTTTATTTATTGTGGATAGAGTATCCTCGCCTTGTTAAAATATTTTTTACAGACGATGATTTAAAACGATACTTTTTTAAAAGCAAAGTTATCCGCAATCTGGTAAAACTTTCTGTGATTGTAATACCGTTCATACTGATGGCAATTGTTGAATACCCACAGTATTATCCTGAAATAAATGGTAAGTACGTGGTAAAGCAATTGAAAGTGAATGGAAAGGATATTGCAGTTCCAAGTGTTGATAGCGTTTTAACCAAAGTTTATATCGACAAAAACGATATTGTATTGGAGTACAACAAGCCATGGAAGCGATTGATCGGCAATTATAAATATAATGAGGATAATAGGCAACTCACAGCAACATGGCGTTTCCCGCAATCTGCGCGAGATACTTTAAAAGCACAAATAACACCTGCGACGGTGGGAGGTAAAGCTACCTTAACAGGTAAAATGGGAAAGGAAAGTTTGAATATAGAGATAGAGCGTATTAACAACGGTACCAGGTAACAGCGCGGCTATTGCGAAAATCCCGACCGTTCAAAACGTGCCGGGATTTTCAATCAATATTTGTACCGACTAAACAGCGGCAGGCGCTACCTCATAAACATATCCAAGTTTGTGTGAGTCATTAGCGCTAACGCCAAGGTCTTTCACCAGGCCCGTCGAAATATCAACTATCCAGCCGTGTACATACAAGTCATCCCGCTCTTTCCATGCATTTTGTATTATGGTGGTTTTGCAAAGGTTATAAGCCTGCTCTATCACGTTCAGTTCCACCAGGCGGTTAACTTTTTGTTCCTGATTGGTAATACGGTCCAGCTCGTGGCTGTGCAAACGGTAAACATCTTTAATGTGACGCAGCCAGTTGTCAATCAAACCAAATTGTTTGTTGGTTAAAGCCGCTGCTACACCGCCACAGCCGTAATGTCCGGTTACAATAACATGTTTTACTTTTAACACATTAACGGCATAGTCTAATACGCTGAGCATGTTCATGTCTGTATGGTTACATACGTTGGCAATGTTACGGTGAACAAACACTTCACCGGGTAAGGTGCCGGTAACTTCGTTGGCAGGTACACGGCTATCAGCGCAGCCAATCCATAACACTTCCGGACTTTGGCCTTTAGCCAAAGTCTTAAAAAACTCCGGATCTTTTTCAAGTGTTTGGTCAACCCAGGCACGGTTACCTGCTATTAGTTTGGTGTAGCTTTCTGTTTGGGCCAACTGCAGTTTCAGCTTTTCGCCATTTTTATTATCGTTTTTCATGTTCTTTTATTATTTAAGTTCTTTACTCAGGTCTTTATTTTTAAGCAGGTCATACCGCTCTTTAATGTTTTCAAGTTTCACTATAATGCCTTTGGTATAGGCGTTGTGTTTGAAATTGTGAATGATCTCCAAAACGTCGGGATCAATATATCGTGATGCGGTGCCATCCAAAATTACCTCTGTTTCTTTAGGCAGATTGGATAATGTTACCTGTATGGCGGCTTTATTTAAAAAGGATACTTCTTCGGCCAGTCGTAAGCGGATAACCTTTTTACGACCGTTGCTTTCTATCTGATAGAAATAGGAATTATTCATGTTGGTACGCAACAGGTAGAATATACCAACCGCCATACCTATGCCTACGCCTATTAGCAGATCTGTAAACACTACTGCCACTATGGTTACAACAAACGGAATAAACTGCGACAGGCCTTTATGCCACATATGCTTGAATAAGGCTATACGCGCCAATTTATAACCGGTCATTAATAATATAGCTGCGAGGCATGACAGGGGAATTAAATTGATAACCGTGGGTATGGTTAACAGTGAGATCAATAGAAAAAAACCGTGTGCTATAGCGCTAACTTTGGTACGTGCCCCCGCGTTCACGTTGGCAGATGAACGCACAATTACAGCCGTCATAGGTAAGCCGCCCAGCAAGCCACTTATCATATTACCGGTGCCTTGTGCTAATAACTCACGATTGGTGGGTGTTACGCGTTTAATAGGATCTATTTTATCAACGGCCTCCACACTAAGCAAAGTTTCCAAACTGGCTACAATAGCAAGAGTGCCGGCGGTTATCCAAACCTGTTTATTGGTGATGGCTGCAAAGTTGGGCGATTTAAACAGTCCGAAAAACTCACTGGTGCTACCAACAATGGGAATGCTCACAAATTGCTTGTCTCTTAACGCCATATCTGTTCCATTAAAAGCCAATCCTAATATTATGCCTGCAACCACAACCAGCAAGGGGGCCGGCACAATAGCCAGCTTTTTTACTTTTGGCCAGTATAATAAAAGTGCTATAGAGATGGCGCTTATAATAACCGCTCCGTAGTTTATTTTAGAGAAGGCTATCATGATCTCAGAAAAGGTATTGTGCTGATCGGTTTGTACAAATCCTTCATCACCTTCAAAATCAGCATCATATCCAACAGCATGCGGAAACTGCTTCATGATCAATATGATACCTATAGCGGCCAACATCCCTTCAATCACAGCGGATGGGAAATAATTGCCAATGGTTCCCGCTTTAATAACCCCCAGAATAATTTGGATGACACCGGCTAAAAACACAGCTAACAAAAAGGTGTCGTATGATCCTAACCCGTTAATGGCATTAAGTACAATTACTGTTAAACCCGCAGCCGGACCGGCCACACTCAATTGCGAGCCGCTGAGCATACCGGTTACAAGGCCACCAATAATGCCGGTTAATAAACCTGCAAATAGTGGTGCTCCTGACGCCAGCGCAATACCCAAACAGAGGGGTAACGCCACAAGGAAAACCACAACACTTGCCGGGAGATCCTTTTTTAAATTCTGAGGACTTAAATACTGTTTAAAATCGAAGAAGCCCGTAGCCCCTCCTTGCTTTGATTGCATAATAATTGGTTCTAATAAATTTTTAATAAATAGGCGCACAAGGCCGGGAGTTTGCCCGGCCTCAAAATGAGTTATGCGTTGGGAGGCGGCGTTGGTACAGCATTATGGTAAGGCTGCACTGGTAACGACAATATAAAGTGATGTAAGTGTTTGGTTTGCACTAACACAGGGGTGTAATCAAAACAAGTATAAGTATGCTCGTCGAAATCCTTTTTTTCTTTGAGCGCGTCTTTATCTGTGGTATCCTTTTCTGCCTTCGTTTCCTGCTCCAATTGCAAAATTACTGATGCTGCAACTTTGGCATCCAACAGATAAAATACAGGCATAACCGATATGATCATCTTAATAGAAAAGACGAGCATAAAAAGCAAACTGGCAAAAGTTCTCTTATTTCGGTTATTCATTCCTAACAAATATATAAATATACTTCATTCAAATTTTTCAGATGCTCTGCATTTATACTTTTTGTTAAAATTAAGTAGTAACACCTGATAACAAAATACAATAAAGCGTTTTCAAGCTGATGTAACACCTAATTAAATATTGTGACGGTCATAATTTAAACGATAGGGTGTAAAACGCGTCGAAAAGCAGTACTCAATTTATGTGCTTTAACATTTGGTTATAAATGAAGCATATTATTAATTTACACACTTAACTGATATACTAATTATAATAATGAACAACTTTAAAAGAACACTACTTGCCATAAGTTTAGCTATACCGCTGTTGGCATCTGCCCAGGATGTGAAAAAAGCGCCATCCGGATGGCAAAACCTCGACCTTAAAACTGATTCGTACTTTGGAATAAGTACTGAAAAAGCATACACTGAGTTATTGAAAGGAAAGAAACACAGCACCGTAGTAGTGGCCGTTATTGACGGCGGTGTTGATACAGCGCATGAAGATTTGCGGGATGTATTGTGGATAAATCCTAAAGAGAAAGCCGGCGATAAAATTGACAACGATAGAAACGGCTATGCAGATGATGTGCATGGCTGGAATTTTATAGGATCGGCTAAAGGCAATGTGCAGTATGATGCATTAGAGGTTACCCGTTTAGTACGCGACTACAAAAGCAAATTTGCCGCTTTAGATACCAATAACCTGAAAGGCGCAGACATTGCAGCCTTTGCCGAGTACAAAAAGATGCGCGCTGAGGTGAGCGAGTCGGCGGCTAAAGCTCAAAAGACCTTTACAGGTGTGAATAATTTCAAGGTGATATTAGACAATATTTTGGCGGCCATAGGTAAAAAAGATCCTAATGCTGAGGAATTGGTAAAATATCAGCCTAAAACAAGTGGCGAAACCTACGTTCAGAAAACGGTATTAGGCGCTTTGCCTCAATATAAAACTGTAAGCGCTTTTGCCGAGGCGGAGATAATGCCGGCCTGGAATCATTACAAAGAACAAGCTGAGTACAATTATAATGTTGACTACGACCCGCGCAGCATAGTAGGCGATGACTATAAAAATGCCAATCAACGCAACTATGGCAATACCGATGTTACCGGCCCCAATGCCGATCATGGCTCGCACGTTGCGGGTATTATTGGCGCGGTTAGAACAAATGGTATTGGCATTCAGGGGGTGGCTGATGATGTACGTATAATGGCGGTGCGGACAGTACCCACCGGCGACGAACGCGACAAAGACGTGGCCAATGCTATTCGTTATGCTGCAGCAAACGGAGCCCGTGTAATTAATATGAGCTTCGGTAAAGCATACTCTTACAACAAAAAAGCGGTAGATGATGCCGTTAAGTTTGCCATAAGTAAAGACGTATTGCTGATACACGCGGCAGGTAACGATAATAAGAATACAGAGAACGAAAATAACTTCCCTAACCGCAAGTATGAAGATGGCAGTGGCATTGCGCAGGCTTGGATAGAGGTTGGTGCATCGGGCCCTGTTGATGATGCATCCTTAAAAGCATCGTTCTCTAACTATGGTAAAACCAGTGTTGATGTTTTTGCGCCGGGTGTTGATATTAACTCAACCACTCCGGGCTCAAAGTACGCCTTGCATAATGGTACCAGTATGGCGGCACCTGCTGTTGCCGGTCTGGCAGCGCTAATACGTTCATACTACCCAAAGTTAACGGCTATGCAGGTTAAGGATATCATTTTGAGATCAGTAGTTAAAATTGAGCATAAAGTAAAAGTACAGGATGGCGAAAATACCAGAGAAGTCAATTTTGATGAGCTTTGCGCAACAGGCGGTATTGTAAACGCGTACAATGCCTTAAAACTGGCGGCTACTTACAAATAATGCTTTATATAGAACAAATACGCCCCGAACTGACCTGGCGCCTGAGGCGCGATGTGTTGTATCCGCAAGAACCATTATTTAAGATGGAAATGGATGAGGATAATAACGGGTATCATTTCGGGGCGTTTCAGGATAATAAGTTGCTGGCGGTCGTTTCTCTCTTTTGGGAGGGAAACGACTTTCAGTTTAGGAAGTTTGCCGTTTCGCCAGAAGCGCAGAGTAAGGGAATAGGTAAGGCGCTGCTCGAACACATTACCAACTTTGCTATTAATGAAAATGGCCACCGTATCTGGTGCAATGCACGTGTAACGGCCACAGGCTTTTATGCTAAGTATGGTTTTAGGCAAACCGGTAAAACTTTCAGCAGAGGCGGGTTTGATTATGAGATAATGGAGAAGATGCTGACAGATAAGTAGTTTTGGTAATTAACTCTTTACTTCAATGTGTTCAAATTAGTTCTAACTTTAAAAGAACAACTGAGCCTCATCATGCCAAAATCCCTTGTATATTTTTTGTTTGTCTTTTCATTGATATTAAGCAGTTCATCAATAGCTGCCACTACTTACCAGCAATCTTTAATTGATACCACTATCAGTTTGATAATTAAAGGCCGTATAGAAATTAACCCTAAACCGGCGTTTATTGAAATACAGGAGAATAACGGACAATTGAACATTGCATATACAGTTGTAAGCAATATTAACTTCGCTGATATGCTGGCCGACTCCGCCTACCAAAATTCGTACAGGAAATATAAGCAGGGTAAAGCTAATATTTGGCCGAGTAAAAGCTTTTATAAGAAATACGGGAATTTCGCGACAGATGTTCTTTCAACAAAGGACAAAGGCTTGACCGATTTGCTGGCTCAGCTTCACGCTTCAAATGTTCAGGAAATTGAGCGCAATAATGAGAACGCGCAAAGGCACTTGCTGGATGGGGCCAACTTTTATCTGATAGAGACGACACCAACAGGGACCAGGCAAATTCAGGCAGAATCTCCAGATGAAAAGAGTCATCCGCTTTTATATAAAATATTGGCGAAGTGCAGGGAGATCTATAGATCGGCACATCCGGATAACACGGGCTTTTGGTAAAGCCAAACCTTCATAAATTTCTAATCAGCGCCTAAAAATTAGAAACATTTTGTGCACCGCTTTGTTATATTTGCTTTCGGCCTGTTAAACAAGGTCCTGCAAAAAAGCCGAACACAATATGTCAAAAAAAAAATCAGAAGATAAGCAGCCTCACGTTGCTGTAGTAACAGATAATTCCCTTTCGTTTCTTGAAAAATATATTAACAACGCTTCGCCTACCGGTTTTGAGTGGAAAGGGCAGGAGTTGTGGTTAGATTATATTAAGCCTTACATTGACGACCATTATGTTGATAACTACGGTACCGCTGTAGGTATTATAAATCCGGAAGCCGAATATAAAGTAGTTATTGAGGCACATGCCGATGAGATATCATGGTTTGTTAACTATATTACTAATGATGGTTTGATATACGTTATCCGCAACGGTGGTTCTGATCATCAGATAGCGCCATCAAAACGCGTAAACATTCACACCGAAAATGGCGTGGTAAAAGCAGTATTTGGCTGGCCGGCTATACACACCCGTTTGGGAGGTGAAAAAGAAGAATCTCCATCACTAAAAAACATATTCCTTGACTGCGGATGTACCTCAAAAGATGAGGTAGAGAAGTTAGGCATACACGTAGGTTGTGTAATTACCTATGAAGACGAGTTTATGGTATTGAACAACCGCTACTATGTTGGTCGTGCGTTAGACAACCGTGTTGGTGGCTTCATGATTGCTGAAGTGGCCCGTTTGTTGAAAGAAAACAATATTCAACTGCCTTTCGGCTTATACATAATTAACGCCGTTCAGGAAGAAATTGGTCTTCGTGGCGCTGAAATGATAGCTCATCGCATAAAGCCTAACGTTGCCATAGTGACAGACGTTACGCATGACACACAAACGCCAATGATCAGCAAAATAACACAGGGCGATCTGGCTTGTGGCCGCGGTCCGGTTGTATCATACGCGCCCGCTGTACAAAACAATGTAAATAAAGTGTTGATAGACACAGCGCAAAAAGCAGGTATTCCGTTCCAGCGTCAGGCATCATCGCGCTCAACCGGTACTGATACAGATGCGTTTGCTTACTCAAATGACGGCGTGCCGTCAGCGTTAATTTCACTTTGTCTGCGTTACATGCACACCACTGTTGAGATGGTACATAAGGAAGACGTAGATAACGTTATTCGTCTTATTTATGAGTCTTTACTGCAAATTAAATCAGGTCAGGACTTCAGGTATATTAAATAATATATCTATATTTACAACAAAATCGAATATTTATTGACGATTTTATAAAATTATTAATTAAATATTACTAAATTATCACCAATAACAATGAAACCTACTCTACTTATTTTAGCTGCAGGCATGGCCAGCCGTTACGGAAGCATGAAACAAACGGATGGCTTTGGCCCAAACGGCGAAACCATAATTGACTATTCAATTTATGATGCCATTAAGGCCGGTTTTGGTAAAGTTAGTTTTATCATCCGTGAGGAATTTGCTGACAAATTCAAGTCTATATTTGAACCTAAGCTAAACGGTAAAGTAGAGACCGATTATATTTTCCAAAGTTTTGATCTGAAACCTTTTGGTATTGATAAAGAGGTGGAGCGTGCTAAGCCATGGGGTACTGCACACGCGGTGCTTGCTGCACGCAACCAGGTAAAAGAGCCTTTCTGCGTTATCAATGCGGATGATTATTACGGTTATGATGCTTTTGAGAAAATGGTTAAGTTTTTAACTACAGAGGCTACTGATTCTCAGTACTCATTGATGGGTTATCAAATTGATAAAACCTTGTCGGAGAATGGATCAGTATCTCGTGGTGTTTGTGAAGTAGATGATAAAGGTAACATGACAGGCGTTAACGAGCGTACCGAAGTTTACTTTAAAGAAGACGGCAGCGTAGCTTATAAAGACGCTACAGGCGAGCATCCGCTACCTAATGATAAACCGGTATCAATGAACTTTTGGGGTTTCACACCGGCTGTATTTGAGCAGAGCCTGCCAATGTTTCAAAAATTTGTTGAAGCTAATGCCGAAAATCCTAAAGCGGAGTTCTTTATACCGTTGGTTGCTGACGAATTGATAAAAAGCGGCACCGCTGCATTTAAAGTTATCCCAACACCATCAAAATGGTTTGGTGTAACTTATAAAGAAGATAAAGAAATTGTACAGGCATCTATCTCGGCCTTGGTTGAGAATGGTACCTACCCTGCTAATTTGTGGTAGAACTATAATATTCTTATACAAGAAAGCCGCCTTCAAATGAGGGCGGCTTTCCTGTTATATAGCTAAGCTATTTTATTTGCAAACACAAGCGGAAGTCGCGTTGCTGCAGGTGGCTTTGCTTGAGCACTTAGCTTTGCTGCAAGCTGTGCAGGTTGCTTTTTTTACAGCTTTTTTTGCCGGAACTTTGCCATCGGCTAATACAGTTGTGAAAGCGAATAGTGCCATAGCAGCACCTAATATTAATTTTTTCATCGTGTTTATTTATTAAAGTTTTTAAATGTTAATTCTTGTGTTTTTTGAATAAACATTAAACTTTTGGCGGTTTCCAATCCGCTGGCAAATAAACGGTGGAGTTGCCGCTTTTATATATAGGGACTGGGTTTTCAATAAAAATAGCTGCGGACGCTTTGACCTCAACCGGCTCCACCGCTAAAAAGCCGCAAATGCTGCAGGTCAATAGCATGTTGCAACCTTGTTTTTCGCAATCTTCGGTTACAGGTTTTTGCTCCTTTTTTTCGCAATGATGTTTATCGCCTTTTGCGCAGCATTCATGCGCAGTTGCAACAATTACAGGCTTTACTCTTCCGCCGAAGGCAGATAGCATAAAGATGCAGTAAATAAGCAGTGAAGCGATGAATTTCATTATTCAAATTTAACGCATAATTAATCGGTAACCTAATGATGGTTATCACTTTTTGCAAACTAAAAGCACAGCTAAGCCGTTGATTTAATATGCAAGTTGAAATACTGGGAAATATAGAAGGCATTGAAATACAAAACGGTGCTTTATTCATAAAAACGGCTGTTGCGGATGCGAGGGTAACTGTTTACAACGACACGATTATCAGGGTTTGCATAACACGACGTGATAAGCAACCCGATCAATCATTGGCTGTTATTCAGGGTCCTTCAGGCGAGTTGAACTACCATGATCTGAGTGATACCATTGAGGTAAACACCTCAGCAATGAAACTGGTGGTCAACAAAAATCCTTTACGCTTTAATTTTTTTACCGCGGATGGAAAGCCGTTAACGGCAGAGGATACCCGCTTTGGTACCACGCTGGACGGCGACAAGGTGATGAATTATCGCCAACTGCATCATGACGAAATGTATTTAGGGCTGGGCGAAAAGACAGGTAACCTTAACAAGCGGGGCATGAGTTATGTAAACTGGAACACCGATGCTGCCGTGCATACCACTAAGGATGACCCGCTTTATAAAACTATCCCGTTTTATATTGGCTTGCACAGCGGCGTTTGCTACGGATTGTTTTTTGATAACCATCACCGCAGCTACTTTGATTTTGGTGCTAGTACCGATGAACAGTTTACCTGGTTTGGCGCTGATGGTGGCGATATGGATTATTATGTGTTTGGCGCGCAAAATGTAGCAGATATTATAAAAGACTACACCTGGTTAACCGGGCGAATGGAAATGCCGCCGCTATGGAGTTTGGGTTACCAGCAATGCCGCTGGAGTTACATGAGTGCTGATGAAGTGCTGGGCATTGCCCGTAAATTCAGGGAACATCAAATACCCGCCGATGCTATTTATTGTGACATCGACTACATGGATGATTTCAAGATATTCACCTGGAATAAGCAAAGTTTCCCTGATCCGAAAGGAATGGTTGATCAACTGAAGGCCATCA